>NZ_JBFBKP010000009.1:0-91253 GCF_040702285.1 Arthrobacter sp. NPDC080086 | reverse complement strand
TGATGGGGCTGGGCCCGGTTCGGGCCCAGCAGCCGGACGCCGGCCAGCCGTCCTTCCGGCGGCTCGCACCCGAACAGCCCGCCCAGCAGCCTGCCACGCCCCGCCAGCCCGTCGCGCCGCCGTCGTCGGCAGCCCCGGCCGCGGAACCGGCAGACCTGGACGAGGCGGACGAACTCCACCCCGCCGAACCCGCCAGGGAATCCGGCACCGTCCCGCCGCCGCCCGCACGGGCCACCAGGGCCGGGCTGCGCGCCGCGGCCCTGAGCGAACCCGCCCCGGACTTCATCAGTTCCCCGGGCCTGTTCGTCCGCGAACAGAAGCCCCGGCCCGTCGGCGGCCTGCGGGGTGCGCTCTATAAGCTCACCGGCGGCAGCCTGAACCTCGGCCCCAGCGCCAAGCAGCGCGAGGAGGACGAGCTTGCCCGCCGCATCTCCCGCCAGCTGCAGGGCAGCTACAACACCGCCGTGCTGAGCCTCAAGGGCGGCATCGGTAAGACCTCCACCACCGTGGGCGTCGGGCTGACCCTGGCCGAATACCGGGGCGATCCGCCCTGCGCCATCGACGCCAACCCGGACTCCGGCGACCTGGTGGAACGGGCGCTGGGCGAGGGCATCTACCAGCAGCAGACCCCGCGGACCATCAGCGACCTGCTCCGCAACGTCGACTCGATCGATTCGCTGACCGCCCTGGCCCGCTACATGCACCACGCCGGCCGGCTGCACCTGATCGCCGGCGAGCAGGACCCGGAAGTTTCCGATTCGCTCACCGCCGAGGAATACCTGCGCATCCGCAAGCTGATCTCCGGCTACTACTCCGTGGCCCTCACGGACTGCGGCACCGGTGTCACCCACAACGCCATGAGCGGGATCCTGCAGTCCGCGGACAACCTCATCATCGCCGCCGGCTACGCGGTCAGCGGCGCCAAGCGGGCCCGCAGTACCCTCCACTGGCTGGCCGACCACGGCTACGAGGACCTGGCGCGCAACGCCGTCGTGGTCATCACGGACAAGGACGAGGTGTCCTCCCGCGTGGACAAGGACGCCATCGAGGACCACCTCTCCGGCATCTGCCGGCAGCTGATCGCGGTGCCGCACGACCGCGGCGTGGCCGACGGCGACCTGGTTACCCTGGACGCGCTGCGCCCCGAGACCCGCCGTGCCTACCGGGAGATTGCGGCCGCAATCGTGGACGGGTACGTTTAGCCGCTACATTTAGGCCATGAGCAACTACGTCGGGGACGACGCCACCGCCCACCTGCAGGAGCTTGTTGCAGGAACCGAAACCGTAGAGGACTTCCTGGACGGCCTTTCGGAATTCGCCGCGTCGACGCTGACCCACTTCGCCGGCACCGACATCGAATGCGGCGTCACGCTGCAGCGGCGCCGGAAAACCATGACCGTGGCCGGCTCCAGCAGCACCGCCGTCGCCCTCGACCAGATCGAGCAAAGCCTGGGCGACGGACCCTGCATCGAGGCGCTGCGGACCAAGAAGGTCATCCTGCTGGCAGACGTCGTGACGGACCCGCGCTGGCCGGAGTACCAGAAGCAGTTGGCAGCCCACGGCTGCCGCAGCAGCCTGGGCGTCCCGCTCGAAATCGGCGATGACTCCACCGCCGCCCTGAACTTCTTCGCCCCCGCCACCGGCGTCTTCACCACCGAGGTGGTCTCCGAGGCCGCCGGGCTGGCCGACATCGCCGGCCGGGCGCTGCGGCTGGCCGTCCGGATCGGCACCGCCCAGGGCCGGGCCGAGGACCTGCAGGCCGCCATGGAACACCGCACCACCATCGACCTGGCCTGCGGCGTGGTGATGGCGCAGAACCGCTGCTCCCAGGACGAGGCGATGCGGATCCTCACCAGCGTCTCCAGCAACCGCAACCAGAAACTGCGGGTGGTCGCCGCGGACATTCTCGGCAGCGTCACCTCCCACGAGGTCCACACCCACTTCGACGGGTAAAGCGCCCGAGGGCCCGGACACCTTCCATGGCGGATGTCACACACCGCCGGACACCCTCCCGGCCGGTGCCCCGGACCTAGGATGAAGGGGATGACCAGCACAGAGACCGCCCCCTTCAGCCTCCGCAGCATCGCCGTTCCCGCGTTCGGGCCGGCCCTGCTGTTCAGCTTTGGCGAGGGGGCGATCTTGCCGGTGGTGGCCCTCTCCGCCCGCGACCTCGGCGCCTCCGTGGCCGTCGCCGCGCTGATCGTCACGCTGATCGGGTTGGGCTCCTGGTTCTTCAACCTGCCGGCATCTGTGATCACCCTCCGCTTCGGCGAACGCTGGGCGATCGTCGGCGCCGCCGCCGCCAGCGCCGTCGCCCTCGTGGGGGCCGCCCTGGCCCCGTTCGCGCCGCACGGACTCTGGCTGCTGGCCGCGTCGATGGTGGTGGTCGGGATGGCCGCCAGCGTCTTCAGCCTGGCCCGGCAGAAGTACCTCACCGAGGCCGTCCCGGTGGTCCTCCGCGCCCGCGCCCTGTCGAGCCTGGGCGGCGTGAACCGGATCGGCATCTTCATCGGCCCGTTCATTGGCGCCGCCGTTATGCAGTTCGGCGGCATCCCCGCCGCGTACTGGGCCGGCGTCGTCGGCATGGCCGCCGCGGCCGCACTGTCACTGACCATCCCCGACCTCGAAACCCCGGCCGCGGACGTCGACGGCGCTCCCGTGCAGGCGGTCACCATGCGCAGCGTCGCGGCTTCGCACGCCGGCGTCTTCCTCACCGTGGGCATGGGTGTGCTGCTGCTCAGCGCGCTGCGGGCCTCCCGGCAGGTGGTGATCCCGCTCTGGTCCGAGCACCTGGGCCTCGATGCGACCCAGGCGTCGCTGATCTACGGCATCTCCGGTGCGATCGACATGCTGGTGTTCTACCCGGCCGGCAAGCTCATGGACCGCAAGGGCCGGCAGTGGGTGGCCATCCCGTCCACGCTCATCATGGGCACCGCGATGCTGCTGATCCCCCTGAGCGCCGGGTTCGTCGGGTTGCTGCTGTCCTCGCTGCTGATCGGCTTCGGCAACGGCATCAGCTCCGGGCTGAACATGACCCTGGGCGCCGACTTTTCACCCGACAACGGCCGCGGACAGTTCCTGGGGATCTGGCGGTTCATGGCCGACGCCGGGTCCACCGGCGGGCCCGTGCTGCTCTCCGGCGTCACCGCCCTGGCCTCACTCGGCGCCGGCGTGGCGTCCACGGGCGTGCTGGGCTTCGCCGCCGCCGTCGTCTTCGCCATCACCATCCCCCGGCTGAAGCATCGCCGGAACTACTGAACGGGCCGCCGTCCCGGAGTGCGCTGGCGCCGCGGCTGCGGCCGCGGCCGCAGGCGGAGCGCGGCGTGGCCGAAGAGCCACACGCCCGCCACCGTGGCGAGGTACCCGGTGATGACGATCAGCGCCGTGCCGGCCCAGAAGTAGTTGGTGGTGCTGCCTTCCTGGCCCGGGCCGGGCGCGATCTTCAACAGCGAGTACGCCGCCACCACAGCCGAGGCCAGCCCGGCGAGCACCGGCAGCGCCACCCACAGCCGGACCGAGGCCCAGTGCCGGTTGTACCCCTCCCAGCCGTTCCACCGCGGGCCGGTGCGCATGACCAGCCACCCGGCCGGCAGGGTGAACATGCCCACCACCAGGAAGGCGGCCACGACATCGGCCGGGCGGTGCCACTGGTTGATCAGCGTCGAGACCCCGGTGGCGACGGCGAAGGTGCCGCCGAGGAACCCGGCCAGCGGCCGCCACCGCGGCGAGGACATCAGGAACACCGCGGCCGCGGCGGACGCGGCCAGCGTGGTGTGCCCGGACGGCAGCGAATTTAGCTCCAGCGTCTCGATCCCGCGGTAGGGCCGGTCCGGCACCAGATTCTTGATCAGCTGGGTGGTCAGGTTCGCGCCCACGGCGGCGGCGACGGCGATTCCCGCGGCCGCCCAGCGCCGCTTCACCACGGTGACCACCAGGACCACCAGCGTGGCGATCAGCAGGGAGAGCGCGGGCAGCCAGTCCAGAAACTGGGTGGCCGCCTTTCCGGCGGTGCCATAGAGCTGCACCGCCTCCACGAGGGCGGACTCGTCAATGAACTGCCCGGTGGTGGTGCGCACGAAGAACAGATAGGTGGCCGCCAGGGCCACCGCGCAACCGAGCGTGGCGACGACGAAGAGGGCAGCCGTCAGCGCGTGGCTGGTGCTCCTGTACCGAAAACTCATCGTCATACAGGTTCCCACAGAACCCTTTGACTCCGCTGGGCCGAGGGGCGGAGGTGCCCGGTGACGCACGGCCCGGGGTGGTGGCCGCCGGTAGAGTACAGCCATGCCCACCAGCGCCCCGGACCCCGCCCCGCTCCCGCTCAACCCCGGCGGGTTCGACGAACTCCTCGCCGCGGCCCGGGTGGTCAGCCTGCCCATGCGGGTGAAGTTCCGGGGGATCACCACCCGTGAGGCCTTGCTGTTCAACGGCCCGGCCGGCTGGGCCGAGTTCTCCCCGTTCCCGGAGTACGGCGACGCCGAGTCCTCCCGCTGGCTCGCCGCCGCCATCGAAGCCGGCTGGCACGGCTTCCCGGAGCCGCTGCGGACCAGCATCCCGGTCAATGCCACGGTCCCGGCCATCTCCGCGGCGCGGGTCCCGGAGATCCTGGCCCGCTTCGGCCGCGTGGACGCCGTCAAGATCAAGGTAGCGGAGGCCGGGCAGACGCTCGAGGACGACGCCGCCCGGGTCGCGGCGGTGCGGGCCGCCCTGCCGGAGGCCGCGGTCCGGGTCGACGCCAACGGCGGCTGGGACGTCGATTCCGCGGTGGCCGCCTTGACCCGGCTCGCCGGCGTCGGCCTCGAGTACGCCGAGCAGCCCGTCCCGGATATCGCCGGCCTCGCCGAGGTGCGCCGCCGGCTCGGGGCCGCGGGCGTGCCGGTGCCGATCGCCGCCGACGAGAGCGTGCGGAAGGAAGAGGACCCGCTCAAGGTTGCCCGGGCCGGTGCCGCGGACCTGATCGTGGTGAAGGTGGCCCCGCTCGGGGGAGTGCGCCGCGCCCTCGAGATCGTCGCCGCCGCGGGACTCCCCGCCGTCGTCAGCTCCGCCCTTGACACCTCCGTAGGCATCCGCGCGGGCCTGGCGCTCGCCGCCAGCCTCCCTGAGCTTCCCTACGCGTGCGGCCTGGGCACCGTGTCGCTGCTGGCCGCCGACGTCGCCCGGGACTCCCTGGTGCCCGACGACGGCGCGATCGCCCTCCGCGACGTGGCCGCCGACCCGGCCCTGCTGGAGGAGCACGCGGCGTCCCCGGAGCGCCGCGACTGGTGGCTGGCCCGCGTCCGCCGGGTGCACGGGGAATTGACCCGCGCCCGGTAGGCTCCCAGCATTCGGTAGGCTCCCAGGTTTCATTGGGGAAGTTCACCGGAATTTCACTGCCGGGCCGCCGGGACGTCGCGTCCCGGTGACAGGGTGGGCGGTACCGCACCCCACCCTCTCGAAAGGCCCGCCATGCCTGAACGTCCCGGACGCCCCTTCCCGCTGCTGCCGATGCTCGGCCACACCAAGGGCAAGCGAAGCCCCGTCACCTGCGCCCTGAAGTGCGACAACGCGTGCTCCGGCGAAGTCTGCAACACCAGCTCCAACGCCTACTTCCGCGACATCGCCTCCGCCACCCTGTCCCGCCGCTCCGCCCTCGGGCTCGGGGCCGCCGGCGCGCTCGCCGTCGTCTTCGGCAACGCCGCCCTCACCGGCACGGAGGGCAAGGGTGCCAGTCTGGCCGGCGCCGCGAAGGCAGGCTTCGGCCCCTCGAAACTCCAATTCACCGCCATCGCCCCGGTGGACGCCGCCGTCGATGCCCTCACCGTCCCAGACGGTTTCACCTGGCAGCCGGTGATCCGGTGGGGTGATCCGCTCTTCGCCGACGCGCCGGACTTCGACGTGGACCACCAAAGCGCCGCGGCGCAGGCCCGCCAGTTTGGCTACAACAACGACTACACGGACATCCTGCCCATCGACGCCAAGAACCGCCGGGCCGTGCTCTTCACCAACCACGAGTACACCAACGAAAACATCATGCTCCCCGCCGGTTTCGACCCCGCCGAGGCCCGGGCGATCGGCCGCGCCGCCCACGGCCTCACCGTCGTCGAACTCGAGCGCCAGAACACCACCAAACCCTGGACCTACGTCAAGGGCGCACCCCGGAACCGCCGCTTCCTGACCGACACGGCGTACGCACTGACCGGACCGGCCGCCGGCTCCGCCCTGGTCCGCACCGCCGCGGATCCCGCCGGACGGACCATCAGGGGAACCCTGGGCAACTGCTCCGGCGGCACCACCCCGTGGGGGACCATCCTCTCCGGCGAAGAGAACTTCAACGGCTACTTCGTCGCCGCGGGAACGTCCGCAGCGGACAAGCGCTACGGCCTGACCAACAAGCCCACGGCCCGCCAGTGGGAGCTTGACGACCCGCGCTTCGACACCCGCAACCCCGGGTTCGGGAACGAGGCCAACCGCTTCGGCTGGATCGTCGAGGTGGACCCGCTGGACCCGACGTCGACGCCGCGCAAGCACTCCGCGATGGGCCGCTTCAAGCACGAAGGGGCCAACGTCATCGTCGCCGCCTCGGGCCACGTCGTCGCCTACATGGGCGACGACGAACGCTTCGACTACCTGTACAAGTTCGTCTCCCGGGACACCTACCGGGAGGGCGACCGGGCGCACAACATGACCCTGCTCACCGAGGGCGACCTCTACGTCGCCCGGTTCTCCGGCGACTCGCCCGCGGCGGAGATCGACGGCTCCGGTGCCCTGCCGGCCGACGGCGCCTTCGACGGGGCCGGTGAATGGCTGCCGCTGGTGGTGGGCGGCCAGTCCAAGGTCCCCGGGATGAGCGTGGAAGAGGTTCTCGTCTACACCCGGCTCGCCGCGGACAAGGTGGGCCCCACCAAGATGGACCGCTGCGAGGACGTCCAGCCGAGCCTGCACACGGGCAAGGTCTACGTGGTCTGCACGAACAACACGGACCGCGGAAAGGCCGGCAAGGAAGGCCCCACCGAGGTCAACCCCCGCGCCATGAACCGGGACGGCCACATCGTCGAGATTTCCGAGACCGGGGACCAGGCCTCGACATCCTTCACGTGGAACCTGCTGATGGTCTGCGGCGATCCCGCCAAGAACCCGTCCGCGTACTTCGCCGGCTTCCCGGCCAGCCAGGTCTCACCGATCTCCTGCCCGGACAACGTGGCCTTCGACTCGGTCGGCAATCTGTGGATCTCCACCGACGGCGCCCCCTCCAGCACCGGATACGCCGACGGCCTGTTCAAGGTCACCCTCGACGGCCCCGAGCGCGGCCGGGTGGAGCAGTTCCTCGCGGTGCCCCGGGACGCCGAGACCTGCGGGCCGGTCATCCACGACGACGAACGCCGCGTCTTCGTCGCCGTCCAGCACCCGGGCGAGGAGGGCACCTTCGCGGACCAGCACTCCGCCTTCCCGGACTACGTGCCGGCCGGCGCGTCGCCGAAGCCCGGCCAGGCCCGGATTCCCCGCCCGTCGGTGGTCCAGGTTTTCCGCGGCGGCAACTAGCCCCTCCGCCACTGCCGACGCTCCCTCACGTCCGGCTCTATTCCTGTGGACGCTCCCTCAGGTCCGGTTCCCACGGGTCCGGATGTGAGGGAGCGTTGGTGGTGAAGTGGCCGGATGTGAGGGAGCGTCTGGCACGGGGCGGAACTGATAATTTGAACAGTGTGAATAATCCGGCCGAAATGGTTGTCCCCAGAGTCCAGGCAGCGATTGCCACCGCGTTCGGCGACGAGTTCCGCGGAACGGACCCGGTGATCCGCCCCTCGCAGTTCGCGGACATCCAGATCAACGCCGCCCTGGCCCTGGCCCGCAAGGTCGGACTGCCGCCCCGGGACGCCGCCGCCCGGATCGTCGACGCGCTGGACCTGGACGGGGTCTGCAGCCTGGTCGAGATCTCCGGCCCCGGCTTCATCAACCTCACCTTCGACGGAACCTGGATCGAGGAGCTGCTCAACGCCCCCACCGCGCAGGCCGCCGGGGGCGACGGGCACGGTCCGCTGCACCGCGTCGTCGTCGACTACTCCTCCCCGAACGTCGCCAAGGAAATGCACGTCGGCCACCTTCGGACCACCGTGGTGGGCGACAGCCTGGTCCGGGTCATGGAGGCCCTCGGCCACACCGTGATCCGCCAGAACCACATCGGCGACTGGGGCACCCCGTTCGGCATGCTGATCGAACACTGGCTGGAGGTGGGCGAGGATTCCCCCGAAGCCGCCCTGCTGGTCGATGACCCCAGCGCCTTCTACCAGGCTGCGCGCGCCAAATTCGACGCGTCCACCGAGGAACCGGACGGCTTCGCCACCCGCGCACGCCTGCGCGTGGTGGCCCTGCAGGGCGGGGACCCGGAGACTTTCGCCGTCTGGGAACGACTCGTGGCCCAGTCCAAGCGCTACTTCAATGCCATCTACGCCATGCTGGGCATCAGCCTCACCGACGACCACATCGCCGGCGAAAGCTCCTACGACGCCCATCTGGCACAGCTGTGCCAGGAGCTCGAGGAACGCGGCATCGCCCGGATCAGCGAGGGGGCGCTCTGCACCTTCCCGGCCGGCTTCACCGGCCGGGAGGGCGATCCGCTGCCGCTGATCATCCGCAAGTCCGACGGCGGGTACGGTTACGGCACCACCGACCTGGCCACCATTCGCTACCGCGTCCGCGAGCTGCAGGCGGACCGGGTGCTCTACGTCGTCGGCGCCCCGCAGAACGTGCACCTGCGCATGGTCATGGCCACCGCGCGCGACGCCGGCTGGCTGCCGGACACCGTCGAGGCCACCCACGTCCAGATCGGCAACGTCCTGGGCGAGGACGGCAAGATCCTGAAGTCCCGCGCCGGCAACCCGGTCAAGCTGATGGCGCTGCTGCAGGAGGCCGTGGACCGGGCCCGCGCCGTCATCGACGCCAACCGACCGGAACTCAGCGATGAGGAGCGCGCCGTCACCGCCCGTCAGGTGGGCATCGGGGCGGTCAAGTACGCCGACCTCTCCACCGGCCACGACACCGAGTACGTCTTCGACTTCGACCGGATGTTGGCCCTTAGCGGGAACACGGGCCCCTACGTCCAGTACGCCGCCGCCCGGATCCGCTCCATCCTCCGCAAGGCCGGGGCATTGGAGCAGCACGAGGCCGCGGCCGTGACCGTGCCGGCGGCGACCATCGCCGTCGTCGAGCCCGCCGAACGCGCCCTGGCTCTGCATCTGCTCGAGTACGACGCCACGCTGCGGAAGGTCGCCGAGCTGCTCGAACCACACCGGCTCTGCGCCTACCTGTTCGAGCTCGCACAGCTGTTCACCTCCTTCTACGACCAGTGCCCGGTGCTCAAGGCCGAGGACAGCGTGCGGGAATCCCGGCTGGCCCTCTGCGGCCTGGTGCTGCGCCGGCTGAGCGCGGGCCTGGACCTGCTGGGTATCGAGACGCCGGAGAACATGTGAGCCAGGGCGGGGGACTGGGCGCCGTCGAGAGCGCGCGGATGGCCGTGGCCGCCCTGCTCGGGGCCGGCGTCCGGTACGTCGTCGTCGCCCCCGGCTCCCGGTCCGCGCCCATGGCGTACGCGCTGGCCGAGGCGGACACCGCCGGCCGCGTGGAACTGCTGGTCCGGATCGACGAACGCGACGCCGGCTTCACCGCCCTGGGCCTGGCCCTCGCCACCGGCGCCCCCGCCGCCGTCCTCACCACCTCAGGGACCGCCGTCGGCAACCTGCTGCCGGCCGTCATGGAGGCCAACCACGCCGCCGCGCCACTGGTGGTCCTCTCCGCCGACCGGCCCGACGAACTGCGCGGCACCGGCGCGAACCAGACCACCATCCAGCCTGATCTGTTCGGCGAGCACGTCCGGTTCGCCGTGGACGTGGCCGCCGGGGACAACCCGGTCCGCGCGGTGGAGACCGCGCTCAGCGCCGCCACCGGAGCCTTCGAGGACATCCCGCCCGGCCCCGTGCAGCTGAACCTGGCCTTCCGGGACCCGCTGGTCCCCGCCGAGGGGGAAAGCATGGGCGACCCCGCCGCCCGCCGGGTCCACCACGCCCCGCGGACCCCGCTCGCGCTGGACTTCCCCGCCGCCGACGCCGCCCTGCCGGAGCGGCGCACCGTGGTCCTCGCCGGGCACGACGCCGGCCCCGTCGCCGAGGCATTCGCCCGAGCCCACGGACTGCCGCTGCTGGCCGAACCGTCCTCCAACGCCCGGTTCGGTCCCAACGCCGTTGGCCCCTACCGGCTCTTGCTGGAGCACTTCGGCCCGGACGCGGCCCAGCCCATCGAACGGGTGGTCCTCTTCGGCCGGCCCACCCTGTCCCGGCCGGTCTCGGCGTTGCTGGCCCGCGCCGACGTCCCCTCCGCCCTCTACCAGCCGGTGCCCGTGGCCTGGTACGAACCCGGCCGCCGGACCGAGCTGCCGTTGGAAACCCTCGCGGACCTGGCCGAGTTCGCCGGCCGCGGACCCGCCGCCTGGCTGGACGCCTGGGTGCTGGCCGGGGCCGCCGCACAGCACGCCCTGGACTCCGTTCTCGCCGGCACTGCCGAGGCCACCGGTCCCGCCGTCGGCGCCCAGGTCTGGGAGCACGCCTCCGGGCAGCTGGTGCTGGGCTCCTCCAACGGCATCCGCGACGTGGACCTGGCCGGTGTCCCGCCGCAGGAACCGCGGGCCACGGTCTTCGCCAACCGCGGCCTCGCCGGGATCGACGGCACCCTGGCCACCGCCACCGGCGTCGCCGTCGGCGGGCGGCAGGAAACCACCGTCCTGCTGGGCGACGTGACGTTCCTGCACGACGCCGGGGGCCTGTTCCTCGGGGCGGGGGAGAAGGACCCGGCGCTGCGGATCGTGGTCCTCAACGACGCCGGCGGCGCGATCTTCGGGCTGCTGGAACACGGCGGGATCGACCAGTCCGGCCGCTACGGCACCGCCGTCGAACGCCTCTTCGGCACCCCGCACACCGTGGACCTGTCTGCCCTCGCCGCGGCCTACGGCGTGCCGCACAAGGCCGTGACCACGACGGCGGAGCTCGCCTCGGCCCTGGCCGAACCGGTGGAGGACCGCAGCATCATCGAGGTCCGGACCGACCGGCGGCGCCTGCGGGCCCTGCACGGCAGCATCCGCACGGCGGTGGCCGCCGCCGTCGCCGGCACCCTCGGCGGGTAGCTCCGCGCCGCCCGCGGATTCCGCTGCGGCAGTCGGTTTCCGCTACGAAAAAGGACAGCCGCCACGTGGATCCACGGGGCGGCTGTCCTTTTTCGGCGCGAAATCGCGTCCGGACCCTAGAGCACCCGGCTCAGGAACTCCTTGGTGCGGGCGTGCTGCGGGTTGGACAGCACCTCGCGCGGGTCGCCGGATTCGACGACGACGCCGCCGTCCATGAACGTCAGCCGGTCACCGACCTCCCGGGCGAAACCGATCTCGTGGGTCACCACGATCATGGTCATGCCGGACTTGGCGAGGTCCTTCATCACGTTCAGCACGTCGCCCACCAGCTCGGGGTCCAGCGCCGAGGTGGGCTCGTCGAAGAGCATCAGCTCCGGATCCATGGCCAGCGCCCGGGCAATTGCCACGCGCTGCTGCTGCCCGCCGGAAAGCTGCGAGGGGTAGTGCCCGGACCGGTCGGCCAGGCCGACGCGGTCCAGCAGCTCCAGTGCCCGCTTTTTGGCGACGTCCTTCGGCTGGCCCTTGACCTGGACCGGAGCCTCCATCACGTTCTGCAGCGCAGTCTTGTGCGGGAACAGGTTGAAGCGCTGGAAGACCATGCCGATCTCGCGGCGCTGGGCGGCGATCTCCTTGGCTTTGAGGTCGTGCAGGCGGCCGTTGACCTCGCGGTAGCCGATCAGCGATCCGCCGACCGAGATCCGGCCGGCGCTGATGGTTTCCAGCAGGTTCACGCAGCGGAGCATGGTGGACTTGCCGGAACCGGACGGTCCGATCACCACGGAGACCTCGCCCTGGTTGACGGTCAGGTCGATGCCGCGCAGCACATGATGGTGGCCGTAGTACTTGTGCAGCCCCTGGATTTCGACCAGTGGCTTCTCGGCGATGGCCGTCATCGGGCACTCTCCTCGGGGAAGTCCGTTTTCAGTGACCGCTGCGCGTCGGCGCCGGGCGTGCCGGCCGCGGCGGCCTTGGCGGCCGCGGGATTCACCGCGGCGGGTGCCAGGTTGTCCACGCCCTTGCCGTAGTACGCCTCAAGGTAATGCTGGCCCACCATCAGGATGCTGGTGACCAGCAGGTACCAGAAGGCCGCGACGATCAGCAGCGGGATCGGCAGGTAGATCCGGTTGGCCAGGGCGTTGGTGGCGAAGGTCAGGTCCAGGGTGAACGGCACGGCCAGGACCAGGGAGGTGGTCTTGAGCATGCCGATGGTCTCGTTGCCCGTGGGCGGGACGATGATCCGCATGGCCTGCGGCAGGATGATCCGCCACATGATCTTGCCCTTGGACATGCCGAGCGCCTCGGCGGCCTCGGTCTGGCCCCGGTCCACGGACTTCAGGCCGGCCCGGAAGATCTCGGCCAGGTACGCGGACTCGTTCAAGCCCAGGCCCAGGATCGCGGGGATCAGGCCCTTGCTGGGATCCGAGAGCGCGTAGCTGAACAGCTCCGGACCGAACGGGATGCCCAGGGTGATGGCCGGGTAGAGAACGGTGACCAGGCCCCAGAACACCAGCTGGGTGTAGACCGGGGTGCCGCGGAAGAACCAGACCCAGAGCCAGCTGGTGTAGCGCAGCACCGGGTTGTCGGACTGCCGCATGACCGCCAGCAGGATGGCCAGGACGATCGCCAGGACCATCGAGGTGACGGTCAGGAGCAGGGTCCAGCCCACGCCCTGGACCACCTTGACGTCCAGGATGTAGGTGGCGACGACGTCCCAGCGGAAGTTGGGGTTGGTCACGAGGCTCTGGAGCAGCAGGATCAGGGCGCCACCGATGATGATGGCGCTGATCCAGCGGCCGGGGTGGCGCACCGGTACCGACTTGTTCAGTACCGGTGCTTCCTCATTCCGGTCCTTCATTGCAGCATCCGAGTGGCCGGTTAGGCTCAAGACGACGCCGCCGGGTTGAGCTCGGACTTGGTGATGGCGCCTTCGGCGTTGCCCCAGCCCTCGAGGATCTTCTTGTAGGACCCGTCAGCGATCAGCTTGGTCATGGTCTTCTGGACGAGGTCCGCGAGGGCCGTGTCCGACTTGGCGACGGCGATGCCCTGCGGAGCGGCGTCGTAGACGTCGCCGAGCTTCTCGAGCTGGCCGTTGGTCTGGGTCAGGGCGTAGCCGATGATCGGGGAATCGGCGGCCATCGCGTCGATGCTGCCGTTGACCAGGCGGGTGGTGACGTCGGTCTGGTTCTTCAGCGTCACGATTTCGATCGGCTTCTTGCCCTCGGCGGTGCACTTCTTGTTGCGGTCGGCGAGGTCCGGGTCTTCCTGCACGGTGCCGGTCTGGACGCCGATGGCCTTGCCGCAGACGTCATCGAGCGAGAAGCTCTTCGGGTTGCCCTTCTTCACTGCCCAGGCGGTGCCGGCGTTGAAGTAGCTGACCATGTTCACCGCGCCGAGGCGCTCCTTGTTGATGGTGAAGGAAGAGATGCCCAGGTCGTACTTCGGGCCGAGCGCCGGGAGGATGCCGGTGAATTCCGCGGTCTGGACCTGGACCTTGAGGCCCAGGGTCGCGCCGATCGCCTTGGCGATGTCGACGTCGTAGCCCACCGGGGTCTGGCCGTCCGGGCCGAGGAATTCGGCCGGGGCGTAGCTGGTGTCGGCGCCGATGGTCAGGGTGCCCTTCGACTTGATGGCCGCGGGGACCATAGCTGCCAGGGAATCGTCCTTCTGCACGGTCGTGGGGTCGAAGCTGGCCTTCGACGCGCCGGAGGCTGCGGGGCTGCCGGCGCCGGACCCGGTCTCGGAGGCGTTGGTGCAGGCGGACAGTGCCAGGGCACCGACGGCAAGGACGGTGGCGGCCTTGAGCGTGGAGGCGCTCAGGAGCGAACGGGAGATCTGCATTTTTTCTTACCTTTTGTTGCAGGGGAGCCGGGAACTAAATCGGTTCATAGTGTATCGCCGAACAAGAGATGTACGTCACAGAAAACTAAGTTTCACTATTGGATAACTATAGTGAACGCTTTTGCAACCATTACCGCGGGGGAGATGTCTGGAATCCCGGATTCTCGGTGTAGCGGCGGGCGGCCGCCTGGTGAGCCAGGGATACGACGGCGGTGCACCGGCCTCCCGTGCACGGCGCCGGTGTGCCGGATTCCCGCCGCCAGCGGCTACGCCCGTGTGCGCTTGAAGAACCGGGGCTCAGCTCTCGATGCCGAGGGATTCCAGCATCGGCCGGAACTTCGCCCAGGTCTCGGCCAGCTCCATCTCCGGAACCGAACCCTCAACCACGCCGCAGCCGGCGTAGAGCCGGACCGTGTCCGGGCCCTCGACCACCGCGCCGCGCAGGGCGATGCCCCACTCGCCGTTGCCGGCCGCGTCCAGCCAGCCCACCGGACCGGCGTACGGGCCGCGGTCCAGGTGCTCGAGCTCGCGGATGAGCGCCCCGGCCACCGTGGTGGGGGTGCCGCAGACAGCCGCGGTGGGATGCAGAGCATTGATCAGCGCCAGGCAGGTGGGGACGTGGCCCTCCACCTCGGTCAGCTCGGCCTTCACGTCGGAGGCGAGGTGCCAGACGTTGGGCAGTTCCAGGATGAAGGGCTCGCTGTGGGCGTTCATGGCCTCGGAGAACGGCGCCAGCTGGGTGGTCAGCGACGCGATGGCGATGTCGTGCTCGTGGCGCTGCTTCTCGGACCCGGCCAGGACCCGTTCGGCGAAGTCCAGCGGGCTGCCCTCGATGCCGTCGGCGTCCCGGCGGTCCAGGGTCCCGGCCAGCACGCGGGCCTGCGCGGTGCGGCCCTCCACCTGGATCAGCATCTCGGGGGTGGAGCCCACCAGCCCGTCCACGCCGTAGGTCCAGCACTCGCGGTACCGGACGGCCAGTTCGCGGAGTATGGCGGCCGCGTGCACGCCGTCGGGCAGGGTGGCCACGATGTCCCGGGCCAGCACCAGCTTCTCCAGGGCGCCGGTGCGGATTTCGGCGACGCCGGCGGCGACGGCGGCCATCCAGTCCGTCTCGCTGAGCGCCCCGGTGCTGAGCTTGGCCTCGCGGTCGCCCTGCGGCTCCTGCTCCGGAGCGGTGTCCAGCCAGCGGTTCAGGGCGGCGCGCGCGCCTGCCTCGGTGAGTTCGACGTCGTCGGCGGTGATCTGGGTCAGCCAGGCCGTCCCGTCGCGCAGCCCCACCACGACCTCGGGGATGATCAGCCGGGATTCGTGCGCGGAAACCTTGGAGAAGGCAAAGGATCCGAAGGCCACCGGGCCGGTGCCGGGGCACTCCACCGCGTCGGTAACGTCGGCCTCGAGGACCAGGTGGCGCCACCAGATGTCGGCCTCCAGGAACCGCTCCGGGCCCGTGGCCGTGAACCGGTCCACCTCGCCGAAGCCCACCAGTCCGGCCTCGCGGCGGGTCCAGCAGAGCACGTCGTCACGGACCAGAAATGACGGCAGCCCCCCGGGGAACGAATCAGCATCGAGGGGGACTGTCAGGGTCCTGATATGTCTGGTGCCGGGCGCGCTCGTCATGATGAGACAACACTACTCCCGCGTGTCCCGCCCTCTGCCCGGTCCGGCGGTTAGGGGGAGGGTGGAAGTTTTGAGACAATGACGGGGTGAACCGAGCATCCTTGGATAAGCGTCCGGACGAAGTAGCCACGATGTTTGATGACGTCGCGCCTAAATACGACGTCGTCAACGATGTGCTGTCGATGGGGCAGACCCGGCGCTGGCGCCGGATCGTCGTCGAGGCCATGGACGTGAAGGCCGGCCAGCGGGTGCTGGACCTGGCCGCGGGAACCGGCACCTCCAGCGAGCCGTACGCGGACGCCGGCGTCGACGTCGTCGCCTGCGACTTCTCCCTGGGCATGCTGAAGGTGGGCAAACGCCGCCGCCCGGACATCGACTTCATCGCCGGCGACGCCACCCGGCTGCCGTTCGCCGACAACACCTTCGACGCGAGCACCATCTCCTTCGGCCTGCGCAACGTCAACGAGCCCAAGAAGGCCCTCGCCGAGATGCTCAGGGTCACCAAGCCCGGCGGCCGGCTGGTCATCGCCGAGTTCTCCCAGCCCGTGGTGCCGCTCTGGCGAACCATGTACACCGAGTACCTGATGCGCGCGCTGCCCGCGATCGCCGTCAAGGTCTCCTCCAACCCGGACGCCTACGTCTACCTCGCCGAATCCATCCGCGCCTGGCCGGATCAGGACCACCTGGCCGCCTGGCTGCAGGAAGCAGGCTGGGAGTCCGTCAGCTACCGCAACCTCAGTGGCGGCATCGTTGCCGTGCACCGGGCGCAGAAGCCGGCCGGTCCGGCGGACGGCCCCGCCGCCGGTGCGCAGGCCCTGGCCAACCACACCGGCCCGGTCGCGAAGCTGCGGCGCAACATCGCCCGGCCCGGGCGCTAGCCCGGCGATGCCGTGAAAGTACTGATCGTCGGCGCGGGTCCCGCCGGATCCACCGCCGCGTACTACCTGGCGCAGGCCGGCCTTGAGGTTACGGTGCTGGAGAAGACCAGCTTCCCGCGCGAGAAGGTCTGCGGCGACGGCCTCACGCCCCGCGCGGTGCGGGAAATCCAGAAGCTCGGCCTGCCGCACCCCGAAACCGAGGGCTGGCGGCGGAACAAGGGCCTGCGGCTGATCGCGGGCGGCCGCACCATCGAACTGCCCTGGCCCGAGGTCTCCGACTTCCCGCAGTACGGCCTGATCCGGACCCGGCTGGGCTTCGACGAGGAGCTCGCCCGGCACGCCCAGTCCGCGGGCGCCGTCGTGCTCGAACGCCACAGCGTCACCGAAGCACTCCGCGACGACGACGGCCGGGTCACCGGCGTCCGTGCCGCGCTGCTCGATGACGCCGGCCGCAAGACAGGGGAGACCCGGGACTTCACCGCCGACGTCGTCCTCGCCGCCGACGGCAACTCCGCCCGCACCGCCGTGTCCCTGGGCCTGCGCAAACGCGACGACCGGCCGCTGGGCGTGGCCGTGCGCACCTACTTCACCAGCCCCCGCCACGAGGACGACTGGATGGAGGGCTGGCTGGAACTGCCCGGCGCCGACGGCAAGCTGCTGCCCGGCTACGGCTGGATCTTCGGCGTCGGTGACGGCACCTCCAACGTGGGCCTGGGCATCCTGAACTCTTCCAAGGAATTCGGCAAGCTCGACTACAAGCAGGTCCTGCGCGAGTGGACCGCCGGGATGCCGCCGGAGTGGGGCTTCACTCCGGAGAACCAGGTGGGCGAGATCCGCGGTGCTGCGTTGCCCATGGGCTTCAACCGCACCCCGCACTACGCTCCCGGCCTGCTGCTGCTCGGTGACGCCGGCGGCATGGTCTCCCCGTTCAACGGCGAGGGCATCTCCTATGCGATGGAGTCCGCCCGCTTCGCCGCCGAGTACCTGATCGACACCGCCTCCCGGTCCGCGGCGGCCGGCTGGGACCGGAACGACGCCGACGCGCACCTGTCCGGGTACGCCGGCTACGTCCGGGACCAGTGGGGCTCGCACTTCACCCTGGGCCGCGCCTTCGCCGCCGTGATCGGCAAGCCGGCGGTCATGAAGCTCGCGCTGCGGACCGGCATGCCGCTGCCGCTGTTGATGAAGTTCGTGGTCCGGCTGATGGCCAACCTGACCGACCCCTCCGCCAGGGGCATCGAGGACCGGATGATCCGGGTCCTGGAGGCCCTGGTCCCGGCGACGTCCAATACCGGCACCGTTCCGGCCCCGAATCCGCGGTTTCCGCAACAAAAAGTTAGGGTTAACCCGTGACCAACTCCGCAGACCAAAGCTGGACGCACGCCGGGCACGGCCTGCAGGGCTCCGAGCCCGACCTGAACACCACCGCCATCGCCACCGGGCTGCAGCTTCCGGCAGGGTTTGCGGCGATCGCCGGCGACGCCGAACTGGGCCCCGCGATCACCACTAACCTCGCCCGCGTGGAGAAGAAGCTGCGCGAGGCGATCGCCAACTCCGACCCGCTGGCTGACGCGACCTCCCGTCACCTGGTGGAGGCCGGCGGCAAGCGCATCCGGCCGCTGCTCACCCTGCTGTGCGCGCACCTGGGGGACGCTTCCCGACCCGCCGTGGTGCAGGCCGCCGTCGTTGTCGAACTGACGCACCTGGCCACGCTTTACCACGACGACGTAATGGACTCCGCGCCGTTCCGCCGCGGGGCCCCCACCGCCCACGAGGTCTGGGGCAACTCCGTGGCCGTCCTCACCGGCGACCTGATCTTCGCCCGCGCCTCGATCCTGGTCTCCGAGCTGGGCTCCCGGGCCCTGGGCATCCAGGCCCGCACCTTCGAACGGCTGTGCCTCGGCCAGCTGCACGAGACCGTCGGGCCGCGGTCGGACGAGGATCCCGTGGAGCACTACCTGTCCGTGATCGCGGACAAGACCGGCTCCCTCGTGGCGGCCTCGGGCCAGCTTGGGGCGATCTTCTCCGGGGCCGACGAGTCCTACGAGGCCCTGCTGGTCGAGTACGGCGAGAAGGTGGGCGTGGCCTTCCAGCTCGCCGACGACGTGATCGACGTGACCGGCGTCAAGGTCAAGAGCGGCAAGTCTCCGGGCACCGACCTGCGCGAGGGCGTGCCCACGCTGCCCGTGCTGCTGCTGCGCAAGGCCGCCGCCGACGGCGACCAGTCCGCCGTGGACCTGCTGACCCTGATCGACGGGGACCTGAGCTCCGACGAGGCGCTGGCTGCCGCCGTCGCCGGGCTGCGCGAGCACCCTGTCACCGCCCAGTCCTGGACCGTGGCGCGGGAGTGGGCCGCCGAGGCGATCGCCGCCTTGGAGCCCCTTCCGGAGGGCGTGGTCAAGGATTCGCTGACCAGCTTCGCGCACGCCGTGGTGGAGCGCAGCAGCTAGGTTCCTTGCGGTGCCGTGGCCCCTGTCCGGGCCGGCAACCCTTTGGACGCGGAATGGCCCCGGTCCTCACAACGTTCGAGTCGTCCGTTGTGCGGAACCGGGGCCATTTCTCCGTTCGCATCAGATTCACCGGAGGCATTTAGTGAACCCATGAATAAGCGTATGACAAATCTGTCAAGCTGTCTAGGGTTTCTGTAAATTGGCTGTCACGGTTCGCGGCGGGCTCCCCGGCGGAGTTTCCCCACTTTTCCCCAACCCCGGCGTCGGCTGCCCAGCGAGCCGCGGCGACCCGCCGTCGTCGGTCCGCAAAGGCGGGGAAAACCCGCAGCCGAGGACGAGCCATCTCCAACCCGGTCTTTTCCACATAGGGGATGCGGGGGCTTACGACGTCCGCCTGCCATCCGGTCTGCTGTGGCCATGGACGTCGTGGGTTACCTGAGGTATGCCGGCTCCGTGGCCAGGCCGCAGACGCTGCTTCGCGGCGGGTGCACGGAGCGGGCGATCCGCAACGCCGTCGCGGCCGGGGACATCCTCCGGCTGCGCCACGGCGTCCTGGCCCTTCCCGATGCCGCGCCCGACCTGACCGCCGCCGTGATGGCCAATGGGCTGCTGTCCTGCGTCTCCGCGGCCGGTCATCTCGGCCTGTGGCGGCTGCACGAGCCCGACCGGCCGCATCTGCTGTGCCGGCATGGTTCGGCTACCGGGGTGGTGATTCATCGGGGGAGCGTTGTTCCTGCGGAGTTCCCGCTGCCTCTGGCCGGGGTGACCGACTGCCTGCTGCATGCCCTGCGCTGCCGTCCGCCTATCGAGTCCGCGGTGATGGTGGAAAGTGCGCTGCGACAGGGCCGGACCTCCCCGGACTACCTTCGCCAGCGACTGCCGGGCAACCGCAACGGTGCGGCCCGTGCCGTGTTGGAGCTGGTGGACGGGACGGCTGACTCCGCCGTCGAAGTCGTGGCCCGGCTCTTGTTCCGCGCCGAGGGAATCTTCACGCAGACGCAGGTGGACCTGCCGGGCATCGGGATCGTCGACTTCCTGCTGGAAGGCTTCCTGATCATAGAAATCGATGGCAAGACCCACCTGGAGCCCCGGCAGGTGGTCAAGGACCGCCGTCGCAATAATGCCAGCAGCCTGTCCGGCTACGTCGTGCTCCGGTACGGCTACCAGGACGTCGTCTACTTTCCGGAACGGGTGGTCGCTGAGGTCTGGCAGGTGCTCCGCGGCCGCGTCATCCGCTGAGATTCCCCGGGTTTGGACCGAAGTTGGCCGTCAACACCGGCCTGGCGGTGCGACACTCCGGCGGGGGCTGCCAAAGGTGGGGAGGTTTGGCAGCCAATGCGCCCCCGGAGGGACGCAGACGGCGGGAGGCTAGTCCTCGTCGTCGTCGTTGAAGGCCCACTCGAACATGTCGAAGACGAACTCGGAGAAGGTCCCCTCTTCGCTCTTCCACTGTCCGCGGGCGTTGTTGCGGCGGTACACGATGGGGTCCGGGACGCTGAGGTCGCCCACGCGGAAGCCCCAGGTGAACTGCTCTTCCTCGTCCTCGAGGAACATCAGGAAGCCCTCGTCGTCGACTTCGAGTTCCTCGGGATCCCAGAAGTAGTGGTACGCCTCCATCAGGTCCTCGCAGCCGCCGAGGGCCAGGTAAAACTCGCGGAGAACCAGCGGGATGGTGAACTGGTGCTCGGCCAGGGCCTCGTCCAGCTCCTGCTCGGACAGGCCGTCCGCTTCCTGCCATTCGTCTTCGAGATATTTCGGAACAAGCGCGCGGAACTTCTCGAGGAACATGTCAGTCATGCTTCATATCCTAGCTAATCCGAGGGCCCTCTCCCCGCCCGGCCCAGGCCCAGCCGGTGCCAGCCGCGCACGGCCAGTGGAACCCGCCAGCGGCGCCGCCACGCGGTGACCCGGAACGCGAAAACCAGGGCGGCCACCACCGGCCCGGTGACCGGGTTGAAGGAGCCCGTCACGGACAGCGCCACCGTCAGTCCGGCGCCGGCGAACGCGGGCAGGGCGTACAGGTCGCCGGGGTCGAATAGCTGCGGTACCTCGTTGGCGGTGATGTCGCGCAGCAGGCCGCCGCCCACCGCCGTCGTCACACCCAGCAGCACCGCGGCCACCGGGTGCATCCCCGCGGCGAGGGCTTTCAGGCTGCCCGTGATGCAGAACAGGGCCAGGCCGCCGGCGTCGAAGAGCACCAGCAGGGAGGTGAACCGCTGGACGCTTGAGTAGAGGAAATACACCAGCACGGTCGCCAGCAGCGGGGGAGCGAGGTAGGCGGGGTTGGTGAACGCCGCCGGGGAGCCATTGTTGATGATGATGTCCCGGATGACGCCGCCGCCCAGGCTCACCACCGAGGCCAGCAGCAGGGAGCCGACAATGTCGAATTCCTTCCGCGCCGCCAGCAGCGATCCGGACACCGCGAAGAAGAAGACACCGGCCAGGTCCAACCACACCAGGACGAGGCTGAAGGAAAAGGTCATGGCGGTCCTGGTTATTCGGCGGGGCGGAGGGGCGGCTCCAAGGTTACGCTAGCGGCTATGGATAGCCCCCTCCTGATCGCCTGCGCCCACGGAACCGCCAACCCCGACGGCGCCGCGGAAGTCAACGCCCTGCGCGCCGCCATCGCCGCCCTCCGTCCCGGACTGGAGGTCCTTGAGGCCTACGTCGACGTCCAGGAGCCCGTCCTGCCCGACGTCGTCGCGGGGCTCCCCGCCGGTCGGAGCGCCGTCGTCGTGCCGCTGCTGCTCAGCATCGGCTACCACGTCAAGGTGGACATCGCCCGCGCCGTGGGCAGCCGCCCCGGCACGGTGGCGGCGGCGCCGCTGGGGCCGGATCCCCGCCTCGCCGCCCTGCTTGACCGGCGGCTGCGGGAGGCGGGGGTGACGGACAACGACGCCGTGATTGTCGCCGCGGCGGGCTCCTCGGACCCCACCGCCGCGGACAACGTCGAAGAACTGGTGGGTCAGCTCCGGGACCTCCGCTCGAACCGGATCGTCGCCGCCTACGGAGCCTCCGCGAAACCGTCGGTTCCCGAAGCCGTCGCAATGCTGCGCGAGGAGGCGGCCGGGGGAGCGGGGGCCGGGGCGTCCGCCGGCGCCGTCGACCTCGGTGGCCGGGTGGTGATCGCGTCCTACCTGCTGGCGCCCGGGTTCTTCCACAACCAGCTCGCCAAGGCCGGGGCGGACCTGGTCACCGCGCCGCTGCTGCCCTCCCCGGACCTGGCCCGGATCGCCTTGGACCGCTACGACGCCGCGGTGGCCGCGTCCTAAGGTCCGCGTATGACGAATTGTTGCCCACGGTGACCCCGCGTTTCTGACCCGTTGTCGGCCGATTCGGGCCGCCCCTACAGTCGAGCCATGACTGATACAGCTCTAGCCGGAGCGCCCCAGGACCAGACCGCCGGCGGCCGTTCGGCCCGCGCCGCCAGGCCCGGCCGGCCCGCCGCCAAGCCCCACGGGCAGTGGAAGGTGGACGGCACCGCGCCGCTGAACGCCAACGAAACCTGGAAACAGGAAGACAACGGCCTGAACGTGCGGGAGCGGATCGAAACGGTCTACGCCAAGCACGGTTTCGACTCTATCGACGGCACCGACCTGCATGGCCGGTTCCGCTGGTGGGGTCTCTACACGCAGCGCAAGCCCGGGATCGACGGCGGCAAGACCGCCACCCTGGAGCCGCACGAGCTCGAGGACAAGTTCTTCATGCTCCGGGTCAGGATCGACGGCGGCGCCCTATCCACCGAGCAGCTGCGCGTCATCGGCGGCATCTCCGTGGACTTCGCCCGGGACTCGGCCGACCTCACGGACCGCCAGAACATCCAGCTGCACTGGATCCGGGTCGAGGACGTCCCTGAGATCTGGCGCCGCCTCGAGGCGGTGGGGCTGTCCACCACGGAGGCCTGCGGCGACGTGCCCCGGGTGATCCTGGGCTCCCCGGTGGCCGGGATCGCCAAGGACGAGGTCATCGACCCGACCCCGCTCATCCGGGAGCTCGCCGAGCGCTTCATCGGCGACCCGGAGCTGGCCAACCTTCCGCGCAAGTTCAAGACGGCTATCACCGGCCACCCCAGCCAGGACGTAGTGCACGAGATCAATGACGTCGCCCTGGTGGGTCTGGTCCACCCTGAACTCGGCGCCGGCTACGATCTCTGGGTGGGCGGCGCGCTCTCCACTAACCCGATGCTCGGCAAGCGCCTCGGCGCCTTCGTCCGCCCTGACCAGGCCGCCGACGTCTGGCTTGGAGTCACCAGCATCTTCCGCGACTACGGCTACCGGCGCATGCGCACGAAGGCCCGGCTGAAGTTCCTGCTCGCCGATTGGGGTCCGGAGAAGTTCCGCCGGGTCCTCGAGGACGAATACCTCGGCTACGCGCTCAGCGACGGCCCGGCCGCCCCCAAGCCGGCGACCCCCGGCGACCACATCGGCGTCCACGAACAAAAGGACGGCAGGTTCTTCATCGGCGCCACTCCGGTGGCCGGCCGCCTCTCCGGCAGCCAGCTCGTGGCCCTAGCCGACACCCTCGAATCCCGCGGTTCGCGGCGGCTGCGGACCACCCCCCACCAGAAGCTCGTGGTCCTGGACGTCCCCGGCGACCAGGTGGAACCACTCGTGGCCGAGCTCGACGCCCTGGGCCTCTCCGCCCGCCCGTCCGTGTTCCGCCGGGGCACCATCGCCTGCACCGGGATCGAATTCTGCAAGCTCGCGATCGTCGAAACGAAGGCGACGGCGGCGACGGCGGTGGCCGAACTGGAGCGACGCCTCGCCGACCTCGTCGACGCCGGGAAACTGCCGGAGTCGCTGTCCCTGCACATCAACGGCTGCCCCAATTCCTGCGCCCGCATCCAGACGGCGGACATCGGCCTCAAGGGCATGATGCTTCCCACGCCCGACGGCGACCCGACGCCCGGCTTCCAGGTCCACCTCGGCGGCGGACTCGCCTCCACCGACCGGGAGGAGGCGGGCCTGGGCCGCACCGTCCGGGGCCTCAAGGTCACCGCCGACGAATTGCCCGACTACGTGGAGCGGGTGGTGCGAAAATTCGCCGACACCCGTACCGACGGCCAGAGCTTCGCCGAATGGGCCTTCGCCGCCGACGAAGGGGACCTGCAGTGACCGCTCCCCAGCCACAACCCAACCTCGCAAGTCCCAACTCGCTCCCTGTCCTCGCAAGCTCGGACCGGGGCCCTCGCGAGTCGGGGCCCTCGGCCGGGGACCTCGGTGGCCGTGGGCCCTCCCTCCGGAGCCGCGAGGAGCTCAAGGCCCTCGCCGCGGCCGGGGCCGCCGAACTCGGCTGGGACGCCCCGGCCGGCGACGTGATCGGCTGGGTGGCGCGCACCTTCGAACGGCCCGCCGTCGCCGTCGCCTGCTCCATGGCCGACGCCGTCCTGCCCGCCCTCGTCGCGGAACGAATCCCCGGCGTCGACGTGCTCTTCCTGGACACCGGCTACCACTTCCCGGAAACCTACGCCACGCGCGACGAGGTGGCCGCGAACCTGCGCGTCACCGTCGTGGACGTGCTCCCGGAAACCACCGTGGAGCAGCAGGACCGGATCCTCGGCAAGGACCTCTTCGCCCGTGACGCCGCCCAGTGCTGCGCGCTCCGCAAGGTCGCCCCGCTGCACCGCACCCTGGCCGGCTACGAACTCTGGTTCACCGGCGTCCGCCGCGACGAGGCACCCACCCGCACCAACACCCCGCTGGTGACCTGGGACGAAGCCAACGGCCTGGTCAAGGTCAACCCCGTGGCGGCCTGGACCTTCGACCAACTGGTGGCCTACTCGGAGGAGAACCTCCTGCCCGTCAACCCGCTCCTTTCACAGGGCTACCCCTCCATCGGTTGCCAGCCCTGCACCCGCCAGGTCGCCCCCGGCGAGGACCCCCGCGCCGGCCGCTGGGCCGGAACCGACAAGACAGAATGCGGACTACACGTATGAGCAACTTGAGCACGACGACGGTCACCACCGCCTCCGAGGCCGCGTCCTTTGTCGCCTCCGCCTCCGCGGCAGATGCCGCCCCCGCCCCTTCGCCGCGCGGCATGCGTCCTTCGGACGATGCGGGCGGCTCCGACAGCGGCAGCGGCCTTCCCAACGCTCGCAAGCTCGCGTCGGGTCCCTCGGCCGCTGCCTTGGATGCGACTCCCGGGGCGGCATCTGCCGCTGCGGCTCTGCGGTCGGGTCGCCTGAATTTGGCGGCATCGGGGGCAGTAATCGGCGTCGCAGCCCCGGCACGTCTTTCCAGCCTCGACACACTCGAGTCTGAGGCGATCCACATCATCCGGGAGGTTGTTGCCGAGTTTGAGCGGCCCGCGCTGCTGTTTTCCGGGGGCAAGGATTCTGTGGTGATGCTGTACCTGGCCACCAAGGCGTTCTGGCCTGGCAAGGTGCCTTTCCCGGTCCTGCATGTGGATACCGGGCACAACTTCCCGGAGGTGATCGAGTTCCGGGACCGGACCGTGGAGCGGCTGGGCCTCCGGTTGGTGGTGGGCTCCGTGCAGGAGTTCATCGATTCCGGCGAGCTGGCCGAGCGCGCGGACGGCACCCGCAACCCGCTGCAGACCGTCCCGCTGCTGGACGCGATCAGCAGCAACCGGTTCGACGCCGTCTTCGGTGGCGGCCGCCGGGACGAGGACAAGGCCCGGGCCAAGGAACGCATCCTGAGCCTGCGCGACGAGTTCGGCCAGTGGGACCCGCGCAACCAGCGCCCGGAACTCTGGAACCTGTACAACGGCCGGCACACCGTGGGTCAACATGTCCGGGCCTTCCCGATCAGCAACTGGACCGAATTGGACGTCTGGCGCTACATCGAACGCGAGAACATCGACCTGCCGGGGCTCTACTACGCCCACGAGCGAGAGGTCTTCGCCCGCGACGGCATGTGGCGCGCCGTCGGGGAGGTCTCGCAACCCCGCACCGACGAGCAGGTCCTCACCAAGACGGTCCGCTACCGCACCGTCGGGGATATGTCCTGCACCGGCGCCGTCGAATCCGCCGCCGCCACCGTGCGCGACGTCGTGATTGAAGTTGCCGCCTCCACCATCACCGAACGTGGCGCCACCCGGGCCGATGACCGCATCTCCGAGGCCGCCATGGAAGACCGCAAGAAGGACGGCTATTTCTAATGAGCACCATTCCCGCCACCCAGGATGCCGCCGCCGCAGACCTGGGTCTCGCCTCCGCCTCGCTGTTCCGTTTCGCCACCGCCGGCTCGGTCGACGACGGCAAGTCCACCCTGGTGGGCCGGCTCCTGCACGATTCGAAAGCCATCCTCGCCGACCAGCTCGACGCCGTCGCCCGCACCTCCGCGGACCGCGGCTTCGGCGCGGCGGACGGGGAGGCCGGAGGGCAGCGGATCGACCTCGCCCTGCTGACCGACGGGCTGCGCGCCGAGCGGGAACAGGGCATCACCATCGACGTCGCCTACCGCTACTTCGCCACCGACCGGCGCAGCTTCATCCTCGCCGACTGCCCCGGGCACGTGCAGTACACCCGGAACACGGTGACCGGAGCCTCCACCGCCGACGCCGTCGTGGTCCTCATCGATGCCCGCAAGGGTGTCCTGGAACAGACCCGCCGGCACCTGTCCGTGCTGCACCTGCTGCGGGTGCCGCACGTGATAGTGGCGGTGAACAAGATCGACCTGGTGGACTTCAGCGAGGACGTCTTCCGCGCCATCGAGGCCGAGGTGCAGCACGTGGGCCGCGAACTGGGGCTGGGGGACGGGGACGGTTCCGGACTGCTGGTGGTTCCGGTGTCCGCGCTCGACGGCGACAACGTCGTCGACCGGTCCGCACGCACCCCCTGGTACCGGGGACCGGCGCTGCTCGAGATCCTCGAGACCCTCCCGGCCGCCGACGAAATCGAAACCCACCTGGAAAGCTTCCGCTTCCCGGTCCAGCTGGTGGTCCGGCCGCAGGGGGCGCTGGCCCCCGACGCGCTCGCCCGCGGCCTCAACCCCGGCGCGTACCGCGACTACCGGGCCTACGCCGGCCAGATCACCGAGGGCGCCGTGAAGCTCGGCGACCCGGTCACCGTCCTGACGCCCGGGCAGGCGCCGCGGAACACCACGGTGACCGGAATCGACTTCGCCGGCCGGCAGCTCACGGAAGCCGTGGCCCCGCAGTCGGTGGCACTTCGGCTGGCGGACGAGTTCGACGTCGCCCGCGGCGACACGATCGCGGCCGCCGGAACGGTGTCCGGGTCCACCGCCGACCTGTACGCCGCGCTCTGCTGGTTGTCCCCGACGCCGCTGCGGGAGGGGGCCAAGGTGCTGGTCAAACACGGAACCTGCACCGTCCAAGCCCTGGTCCGGAACGTTACCGGCAGGCTGGACCTCGGCAGCTTCCGGGTGGAACCGGCCTCCACGCTGGAACTCAACGACATCGGCCACGCCCAGCTCCGGCTTGCCGCCGCCTTGCCGCTGGAGAACTACCAGCACCACCGGCGGACCGGTGCGTTCCTGGTGATCGACCCGCGGGACGGCAACACCCTCGCCGCGGGACTGGTCCGGGACCACCCTGGCGACCACGAGGACGAGCGCTACAGCATCTGAGCCAGCATCTGAACCAGATCTGAGGCCCGATCTGAGCCTCGGCGGAGGCGGCGCCCAACGGCCCTAGCCGCCGCCAAACCGGCGGAGGACAATGGGCGCCATGCCGGAGAACACGGCTCCCACCCCGGCCCCAGCGCCGGACCCCGGCCCTGCGCCCGAGCGCGGCCCTGGACCCGAACCCGGCCACGCCGTTGAACCCGCCGGGCCGCCGCCCGCGGTGCGGGCGCAACTGCTCGCCACCGAACACTGGAGCCTGCTGGCCTCCCGAAGCACCACCCAGAGCGAGGTGCTGACCCGGATCAGCATGTTCCTCACGCTGACCTCCGCCGGGCTGCTCAGCCTGGCCCTGGTGGGCCAGGCGACGGGGTTCACCGGGCTGTTCCCGGTGTTCGAGCTCTCGGTCCTTGGCTTCGTGACGCTGGTGGGAGTCCTCACCCAGGTCCGCGTCATGAACGTCGGCATCGAGGACCTGATGTACGTGATCGCCATGAACCGGATCCGGGCCGGGTACCTCGGCCTGGACCCCGGACTGGCGCCGTACCTGATGTCCTCCCCGCACGACGACCGGCCCGGCTCCGAGCAGACCTATTTCTTCTTCCGCAACCGGAGGCACGCCAGCCAGTTCCTGGGCAGCAGCATGGTCTTCATCGCCGCCGTCAACGCCGCGCTCGCGGGCCTCCTGACCGCCGCCGTCGCCGGAACCCTGACCGCCCCGGCGCCGGTCACCGTCGGGCTCGGCGCGCTCGCCGCCGTCGGGTACCTCGCCGTCGCCCTGGTCCGCAGCGGCCGCCGCTACTTCGGCCTCTGGACCCGCTATTCACCGAGCTTCCCTACGCGCCCCGAGGACTGACGCCTGCCCGTTGCGGCGCGCTGTGTGACGCCGCGTGAACCCCCGTGACCCCCGGTTTCCGGACCATTGAACCCGGTTCGGACGGCTCCCTAGGGTGAAGCCATGACAAGCTCACAGCCCGGGACCACCCGAATCGTTGCCGGTGAACCGGGCCCCTCCCGGCACCACAAAACCCAGCGCCGCCGCGGCCTCGAGGTGGGCCTCGCCGTCGGGCTCGCGCTCCTGATCGGTGCCGGGGCCGCCGTCGCCTCCACCGTCAGCCGCGGGCGCGGCCCGGCCCCGGACGCCGGCACGGTCGGCGGCACCCCCGCGGCCGAACTCAAACTCGGCTACTTCGGCAACATCACCCACGGGGCCGCCCTGATCGGCGTCAGCAAGGGCTTCATCGCCGCAAGCCTCGGCCAGACCAGGCTCAGCACCCAGGTCTTCAACGCCGGCCCCGCCGCCATCGAGGCCCTCAACGCCGGCGCCATCGACGCCACCTACATTGGCCCCAGCCCGGCGATCAACTCCTTCGTCAAGAGCAAGGGCGAATCCATCAGCGTCGTCGCCGGTGCCGCCTCCGGGGGCGCCCAGCTGGTGGTACGTCCGGAGATCAGCGCCCCGGACCAGCTGCGCGGAAAGACGCTCGCCACCCCGCAGCTGGGCGGCACCCAGGACGTGGCGCTCCGGGCCTGGCTCGGCAAACAAGGCTTCCACGTCAGCCCCGACGGCGGCGGCGACGTCACCATCAACCCCACCGAGAACGCCCAGACCCTGAAACTGTTCCAGGCCGGAAAGCTCGACGGCGCCTGGCTGCCCGAACCCTGGGCGTCCCGGCTGGTGCTGCAGGCCGGCGCCAAGGTCCTGGTGGACGAGAAGGATCTGTGGGACGGCTCGCTGTCCGGCGCCCCGGGACAGTTCCCCACCACCGTGCTGATCGTCAACAGGGCCTACGCCGCGGCCCACCCGGACACGGTCAAGGCCCTGCTCAAGGGCCACGTCCAGGCCGTGGACTGGCTGCAGCACGCCCCCGCCGAGGAGAAGGCCGGTGCCCTGAACGCCGCGCTCAAGGACGCCGGCGGTGCCGAGCTGCCCGCCGACGTCGTGGACCGCTCCCTGCAGAACATCGTCTTCACTGTCGACCCACTCGCCGGCACCTACCCGAAGCTGCTCCAGGACGGGGCGGACGCGGGCATCACCAAACCCGCGGACATCACCGGCATCTTCGACCTGACGGCGCTCAACGCCGTCTCCGCCACCCACGTGTCCGCCCGGGGCCTGGGCAAGGACTGACCGCCCCGGCCCCCACCGCAACCAAGGGAGACCTCCTCATGCCGGTACTGCTGGAAAACCTCGGAAAGACTTTCGACGACGGCGCGCCCGTCCTGGAAGGCGTGAACGCCAGCATCGGCGCCGGTGAGTTCGTGGCGCTGCTGGGAGCCTCGGGCTGCGGAAAATCCACCCTGCTGAACATCATCGCCGGGCTGGAAGCTCCCACCACCGGCGCCCTCGAGGTGCCCAGCGACGGGGCGGCGTTCATGTTCCAGGACGCGGCCCTGTTTCCCTGGCTCACCGCCCGGGAAAACGTCGAACTGGCCCTCACGCTCCGCGGCGTGGGGAAAGCGGAACGCCGCCGGACGGCCGGGGAACTGCTGGACCTGGTGCACCTCTCCGGCGCGGGCGGCAAACGCCCGCACGAGCTCTCCGGCGGCATGCGCCAACGCGTGGCCCTGGCCCGGGCACTGGCCCAGGACCGGCCGTTGCTGCTGATGGACGAACCCTTCGCCGCACTCGACGCCATCACCCGGGACCTGCTGCACGACGAACTGGAACGCGTCTGGCACGAAACCGGCCGGACCATCATCTTCGTCACCCACAACGTCGGCGAGGCGGTGCGGCTGGGCCAGCGGGTCCTGCTGCTCTCCTCCCGCCCGGGCCGGGTGGTCCAGGAGTGGCAGGTCACCGCGGAACACCGCACCAACCCCGGACTGGCCGGACAGCTCACCAGCGCCATCACCGCCCGGCTACGCGAGGAGATCCGCCGCCATGCCCACTAGCCACACCGCCGCCCCGGCCGCCGCCCCCGAAGCCGCCACCCTCCCTTCCGCCGCCCGGGAGAAGTCTCTCCGTCCCGGCGTCGAGGACCTCCGACAGTTGGAGGCCGGCCTGGACTCACTGCAGTCCGCCGCCGCCCGGACCGCCCGCATCGACTGGTCACGGGTGCTGCTGCCGGTGGCCGCGCTCGCCGTGCTCCTCCTGGCCTGGCAGGCGTACGTCTGGCTCGGCATCAAACGCCGCGACCTGGTCCCCGGTCCGCTCGACGTCGCCGGGCAGCTCGGTGCCCTCTGGGGCGAGGCCACCCTGCAACAGGCCGTGGCCACCTCACTGCAGCGCGGCGCCGCAGGGTTCGTCATCAGCGTGCTCATCGCGACGCCGCTGGGCCTGCTGCTCGCCCAGGTGGCCCCGCTCCGGCGCGCCTTCGGGCCGCTGATCTCCGGACTGCAGGTGCTGCCCTCGGTGGCATGGGTGCCGGCGGCCATCATCTGGTTCGGCCTCAGCGACGCCACCGTCTACTTCGTGGTCCTGATGGGCGCCATCCCGTCGATCATCAACGGCCTGATTTCCGGCGTCGACCAGATCCCGCCGCAGTACCGCCGCGTCGGCTCCGTCCTTGGCGCCTCCCGGCTGGACCTGACCCTCCGGATCATCCTGCCCGCCGCCCTCCCCGGCTATCTGGGCGGGCTCAAGCAGGGCTGGGCCTTCTCCTGGCGCTCGCTGATGGCCGCCGAAATCATCACCGTGGGCGGCAGCATGGGCTTCGGCCTGGGCTCCCTGCTCAACCAGGGCCGCGATCTCGCGGACATGACGGTGGTCCTCGCCGCGATCCTGCTCATCCTCGCCATCGGCATCCTGGTGGAACTGCTGGTCTTCGCCCCCGTGGAGAAGCACCTGCTCCGCCGCCGGGGGCTCCTGGCCGGCAGTACCCGCTGACTCCGCCAGACCAGGGATGACGGACCAGAGATGACGGACCACAGATGACAGCACAGATGACGCCCCGTGACCTCGCGTGAACCGGTGTTTCCCGGCCGCTGGTCGGCCCGCCCGGACCCGCCCTACCCTCGACGCATGACCATCCAGGACATCTATCCCGCGGCACTGCGCCTGCTCGGCCGCCCCGTACTCGTGGTCGGCGGAGGCCCAGTCGCCGCCCGCCGCGCCAAGGGCCTGCTGGACGCCGGCGCCCGGGTCACGATCGTCGCCCCCCAGGCCGGGGCCGGGGTGCGGGAGCTGGCCGACGCCGGGCTCCTGGCCTGGAAGGCCCGGCCCTACCGCTCCGGCGATGCCGACGGCGCGTGGTTCATCCAGACCGCCACCGGCGATCCGGCCGTTGACGCACAGGTCGCCGCCGACGCCGAGGCGCAGCGGACCTGGTGCGTCAACGCCTCCGACCACGAGGCGTCCGCCGCCTGGACCCCCGCCGTCGCCGTCGTGGACGACGTCAAGATCGCCATCAACGCCGGGGGAGACCCGCGCCGGGCCATGGCGCTGCGCGACGCCGTCGCCACCGCCCTGGACACCGGCGACCTGCCGCTGCGCCGCCACCGCGTTCAGACGGACGCAGCCACCGGCTCCGTCGCCCTGGTGGGCGGCGGCCCCGGCGACCCCGGCCTGATCACCGTCCGCGGCCGGCGCCTCCTGGGACAGGCCGACGTCGTCGTCACCGACCGGCTGGGGCCCCGGCAACTGCTGGACGAACTCGCCCCCGACGTCCGCGTGGTGGAGGTCGGCAAGACCCCCGGCCACCACCCCGTCCCGCAGGCCGAGATCAACCGGATCCTCGTGTCCGAGGCACTGGCCGGCCACCGCGTGGTCCGGCTCAAGGGCGGCGACCCGTACGTCCTGGGCCGGGGCGGCGAGGAAGCCGAATACTGCCGGCAGCACGGCGTGGACGTCGAACTGGTCCCCGGGGTGACGTCAGCGGTGTCCGTCCCCGCCGCCGCCGGCATCCCGGTCACCCACCGCGGCCTGGCCAGGGGCTTCAGCGTGGTCACCGGCCACGAGGAACTCGCCGAGGTGCCGGCCCGGGCCGACCACACCGTCGTCCTGCTCATGGGTGTCGGGCGGCTGCGCGACTCCGCGGCCACCCTTGCGGCGGCGGGTTTGCCCGCAGCAACGCCGGTTGGCATCGTGGAGAACGGCTACCTGCCGAACCAGCGGGTCACGATCGGGACGCTCGGGACCATCGCGGACCAGGCGGAGGCCGCCGGGGTGGCGAACCCCGCCGTCGTGGTCATCGGCGACGTCGTCCGGGTCAGCCCCTACGCCCCGCCCCACTTCAAGACCGCGGACTACAGCACCACCTCCCCGAACACCCCGCGCGTCCCCGCCCCCTAGGCACGCCCGGCACCAGCCACCGCCCGAACCAAAGGAACACAGCCGTGTCAGCAACCCTCCCCGCAGGAACCCCCGCCCGTCCGCTCCGCGTCGCCGTGATCGGCGCCGGTCCGGCCGGCGTCTACGCCGCGGACATCCTGACCAAGAGCGAGGCCGTCACCAGCGGCGCGCTCACCGTCAGCATCGACCTCTTCGACCGGTACCCGGCGCCCTACGGACTGATCCGCTACGGCGTGGCCCCGGACCATCCCCGGATCAAGGGCATCGTCAACGCCCTGCACAAGGTTCTGGACCGGGGCGACATCCGCTTCTTCGGCAACGTCGACTTCGGTACGGACCTCACCCTCGCGGACCTGCGCACGCACTACGACGCGGTCATCTTCGCCACCGGCGCGATTAAGGACGCGGACCTGAACATTCCGGGCATCGACCTGGAGGGTTCCTTCGGCGGCGCCGACTTCGTCTCCTGGTACGACGGGCACCCGGACGTGCCCCGGGAATGGCCGCTGGAGGCCAAGGAAATCGCGGTGATCGGCAACGGCAACGTGGCCCTGGACGTGGCCCGGATCCTCTCCAAGCACGCCGACGACCTCCTGGTCACCGAGATCCCGGACAACGTCTACGCCGGGCTCAAGGCCTCCCCGGTCACCGACGTGCACGTGTTCGGGCGGCGCGGCCCGGCCCAGGTGAAGTTCACCCCGCTTGAGCTGCGCGAGCTCTCGCACTCCAAGGACGTGGACATCGTCCTGTACGCGGAGGACTTCGAGTTCGACGAGGCCTCCGACGAAGCAATCCAGTCCAACAACCAGATCAAGACCATGGTCGGCACGCTGACGAACTGGATCGCCGAGCAGCCCGAGGACCTCTCCGAACTCACGGCGTCCCGCCGGCTGCACCTGCACTTCCTGCACAGCCCGGTCGAGATCCACGACGACCCCGCCCACCCCGGCAAGGTCACCGGCATGACCTTCGAGCGCATGCAGCTCGACGGCACCGGCAACGCCAAGGGCACCGGCGAGTTCGTCGACTACCCGGTCCAGGCCGTCTACCGCGCCATCGGCTACCACGGCTCGCCCCTGGCCGAACTGGAGTACGACGCCCGCCGCGGCGTCATCCCCAACGAGGGCGGCCGCGTGCTCGACACCGCCGGCAGCCCGGTCCCCGGGATCTACGCCACCGGCTGGATCAAGCGTGGCCCGGTCGGCCTGATCGGCCACACCAAGGGCGACGCCCTGGAGACCATCGGATTCCTGCTGGAGGACCGGCTCACGCTGCCCCCGGCGCAGAACCCGGACCCGCAGGCCATCATCGACCTCCTCGAGGAACGCGGCGTCGAATACACCACCTGGGAAGGCTGGAACAAGCTCGACGCCCACGAGAAGGAACTCGGCGCCGCCTGGACCGCCGCCCACCCGGCCGACGGAATCGAACGCGAACGCGTCAAGGTGGTCCCGCGCGAGGACATGATCCGGATCTCCCGCGACTGACGCCGCGGCAGTCCTGCACTGTCGACGCGCACAATGCCCGCCGCCCCCGGAATAACCGGGGCGGCGGGCATTTTCCGTATCGCAGGCCACGAACGACGTCGGTCCATCCTCTGGCGGGCGGCGTGCCGCGACCGTAGACTCGACGGGACGAGTTGCAGTGCATCGACGCCGATGCCGGCCAGGGGAGTTCAATGAGGAATCCGCTCCAGCAGCCAGCCCCGCACGGATCCTACGCCGGACCCGACCCGGAGCTGCGGCAGCGGTATGCCCGCGCCGGGCACGAACTCCTCGGCGCCGCGGGTGACACCGCCGGCCTCCCCTACGGCCCGGTCCCCGGCCTGCGGAGCCTGGTTCAGGAATCGTGGCAGCGCTCCGCCCGATCACACGCCAACCCGGACAACCCCGAGGCCCCGCTGGCCATGGACCGCGAGGAACTCGAAGAATACCGGCGGCAGCACCCCTTGGCCGCCATCATGCCCGTCATCCACAAGCTCCTCATCCTGCCCAGTCACGACAGCGGCATGCTTGTGGCCGTGGGTGACGAGGTGGGCCGGCTGCTGTGGGTGGAGGGCAACCCGGTCCTGCAGCGCCGGGCCGAATCCATGATGTTTGTCCCCGGGGCGGACTGGTCCGAGGCCACTGTGGGCACCAGCGCGCCGGGGACCGCCCTGGCCCTGGGCCGCGGCATCCAGATCGCCGGCGCCGAACACTACAAGCGCTCCGTCCACCCGTGGAGCTGCACGGCCGTGCCGTTCCACGATCCGGACTCCGGCGCCCTGCTCGGCGTCGTCGACATCACCGGCACGGAGAACGCCGTCGCCCCGCACACCCTGTCCCTCGTCGAGGCGACCGTCGCCGCCGCCCAGGCGCACCTGCGGGTGGAACGCCTGCAGCGGGAGGCGGCCCGGCTCACCACCCCCGCAGGCCGCCGCCGGACCAGCCCGGCGGCCGGCGGATCCGCCGCGACCGCCGCCGGGCGGGGCACAGGAAACGCCGGCGGCACTCTGTACCGCAACGGGCTGCAGCTGCTGGGCCGGGACCAGGCGGTGCTCACCCTCAATGGACGGACCGTCACCCTCTCGGCGCGGCACAGCGAGATCCTGGCCCTGCTCAGCTCCCACCCGGAGGGCCTCACTGCGGAGCGGCTCAGTGCCCTGCTCTATCCGGGCAGCGGCTCGCCCACCACGCTCCGGGCCGAGATGGTGCGGCTGCGGAAGGTCTTCCAGCAACTGGACCCCGCCGCCGTGCCCGAATCCCGGCCCTACCGCGTGCCGGTGGACCTGGTCCCGGACACGGGGCAGGTGCTGAGTTGCCTGCGGCGCGGAGCGCACCGGATCGCGCTGGAACTCTACCGCGGCGCCGTCCTGCCCGGCTCTGAAGCGCCCGGCGTCGTCGAACTCCGCGGCCGGGTCGCGACGCTGCTGCGCGAGGCCGTGCTCACCGACGGCAGCGCCGACGCCCTGCTGAAGTACGCCGCCCTGCCCGAGGCCCGGGACGACGTCGAGGTCCGCGCCGCGGCCCTCCGCCTGCTCCCGGCCCGCTCGCCGCGCCGGGCCGCCGTCGTCACCGAACTCGAGCGGCTCGAAGCCGAACTCAGCACCTGACCGCCCCGCACCCCCGCAGCCGCCACCGGGGCCGCAGCTCGCAACGTGACCCGGATCACCCCGATGCAACCTGGCTGCAACCTTCCCGCTCCTACGCTGGGGGCAGCGGCGGCCCGTGATGTCCCGGCCGCGTCCGCCACCGACCTTGCACAGCAAAGGAGCTAGCAATGACTGTTTACGCACAACCCGGTACCGACGGTTCGAAGGTCCAGTTCAAGGACCGCTACGAGAACTGGATCGGCGGGGAGTGGGTGGCCCCGGTGAAGGGCCAGTACTTCGAGAACATCACCCCGGTGACCGGCAAGGCCTTCTGCGAGGTGGCCCGCGGCACCGCCGAAGACATCGAGCTTGCCCTGGACGCCGCGCACAAGGCGGCACCCTCCTGGGGCAAGACCTCCGTCGCCGAACGCGCCGCGATCCTGAACAAGATCGCGGACCGGATCGATGAGAACACCGAGCTGCTGGCCGTCGCCGAAACCTGGGACAACGGCAAACCGATCCGGGAAACCCTCAACGCCGACATCCCGCTCGCGGCCGACCACTTCCGCTACTTCGCCTCCGCCGTCCGCGCCCAGGAGGGCCGGCTCTCCCAGCTCGACGACGACACCACCGCCTACCACTTCCACGAGCCGCTCGGCGTCGTCGGCCAGATCATCCCCTGGAACTTCCCGATCCTGATGGCCGTCTGGAAGCTGGCCCCCGCCCTCGCCGCCGGCAACGCCGTCGTCCTCAAGCCCGCCGAGCAGACCCCCTCCTCGATCCTGGTCCTGATGGAACTGATCAGCGACCTGCTCCCGGCCGGCGTGGTCAACGTGGTCAACGGCTTCGGCGTCGAGGCCGGCAAGCCGCTCGCCTCCAGCCCGCGGATCCGCAAGATCGCCTTCACCGGCGAGACCACCACGGGCCGCCTGATCAGCCAGTACGCCTCCGCGAACCTCATCCCGGTCACCCTGGAGCTCGGCGGCAAGAGCCCGAACATCTTCTTCAACGACGTCGCCGACAGCAACGACGCGTTCTACGATAAGGCCCTGGAGGGCTTCACGCTCTTCGCGTTCAACCAGGGCGAGGTCTGCACCTGCCCCTCCCGCGCCCTGGTGCAGGAAGGCATCTACGACTCGTTCATGGCCGACGCCCTGGCCCGGACCCAGAAGATCATCCAGGGCAACCCGCTGGACACCGACACCCAGCTGGGCGCCCAGGCCTCCAACGACCAGCTGGAGAAGATCCTCTCCTACATCGACATCGGAAAGCAGGAGGGCGCCAAGGCCCTCACCGGCGGCGCCCGCGCGGAGCTCGACGGCGACCTGGCCGGCGGCTACTACGTCCAGCCCACCATCTTCGAGGGCCACAACAAGATGCGCATCTTCCAGGAGGAGATCTTCGGCCCGGTGGTCTCGGTGACCCGGTTCAGCGACTACAACGACGCCATGGGGATCGCCAACGACACCCTCTACGGCCTCGGCGCCGGCGTCTGGTCCCGCAACGGCAACGTCGCCTACCGTGCCGGCCGCGAGATCCAGGCCGGCCGCGTCTGGGTGAACAACTACCACGCCTACCCGGCAGGGGCGGCGTTCGGCGGCTACAAGTCCTCCGGCATCGGCCGCGAGAACCACGCCATGATGCTCGACCACTACCAGCAGACCAAGAACCTGCTGGTCAGCTACAACGAGAACAAGCTCGGCTTCTTCTAAGCCGCGGCAGCGGCGGGCCGGCCCCACCCGGGACCGGCCCCCGCACCCCCCCATTCGCCCCCCAGCCCTTCCCGCCTCCAGGAGTTCGCCATGACCCAGCCCGTGCTCGACGCGGCGTCCACCCTCCCCGGCGAGGACTTCTCCAGGGTGGCCCTCACCCCCGAAGCCGTGGAGCTGCTGCGCAAGCTGTGGGACCAGCACGGGCCGCTGATGTTCCATCAGTCCGGGGGCTGCTGCGACGGTTCCTCGCCCATGTGCTACCCGGCGGGGGAGTTCATCACCGGTGGGTCCGACGTACTGCTGGGACGCTTCGACATCGCCGCGGACACCGGCCCGGGAGCAGCCCAGCCGGTTGAGTTCTGGATGTCCCGCGAGCAGTTCAACTACTGGAGCCACACGCACCTGACGGTGGACGTCGTCCACGGCCGGGGGAGCGGCTTCTCGGTCGAGGCACCCGAGGGGAAGCGCTTCCTGATCCGCTCCACGCTGATGGACTGGCCGGTTTAAGGCACCCTCACCGTCTCACCATGTGGGATTAAAGCGGCCGTCCAGTGGATGGACACTACTATTAATAGGTCCGTTTTCCCCAGCTATAGAGACCGTGGACCTTCCTATGAACCTTTTCCGGACCAAGTCCGTCGAGCAGTCGATGGCCGACGCCGATGAGCCGGGCCGCAAGCTCAAGCGCTCGCTCAGCACCTGGGACCTGATGATCATGGGCGTCGCCGTCGCCGTCGGCGCCGGGATCTTCTCGGTCGGCGCCAAGGCCGCCGCCAACTTCGCCGGCCCTGCCGTCACCATCTCCTTCGCCATCGCGGCCGTCACCTGCGCCCTCGCCATCATGTGCTACGCCGAGTTCGCCACCGCCATCCCCGTGGCCGGCTCCGCCTACGTCTTCACCTACGCCACCATGGGCGAGGTGCTGGCCTGGATCATCGGCTGGAACCTGATCCTGGAACTGTTCACCGCCGGCGCCGTGATCGCCAAGTACTGGGGCATCTACCTCAGCAAGGTCTTCGCGCTGATGGGGCTCGACGTCCCGCCGTCCATCTCCCTCGGCGGGATCGACCTCTACTGGGGCGCCTTCCTGATCGTGGCCATCTTCACCGTGCTGCTGGTGCTGGGGACAAAGCTGTCCGCCCGCGTCGGCAACGTCTTCACCCTGATCAAGATCGCCGTCGTCCTCTTCGTCATCGTCGTCGGCTTCACCTACGTGAAGTTTGAAAACTACAGCCCGTTTGTCCCGGCCTCCCAGCCCACCGGGGGCACCGGCACTACCGACGTGCTCAAGCAGTCCTTCTTCGGCTTCCTCACCGGCGCGGCCCCCGCGCAGTACGGCACCCTCGGCATCTTCGCCGGCGCCGCGCTGGTCTTCTTCGCCTTCATCGGCTTCGACGTCGTCGCCACCTCCGCCGAGGAAGTCAAGAACCCGCAGAAGACCCTGCCGCGCGGCATCTTCGGCGGCCTCGCGATCGTCACCGTGCTCTACATCCTGGTCTCGCTCGCGCTCACCGGCATGGTCCCCTACAGCAAGCTCGCGGAGGCGGAGAGCCCCACGCTCACCACCGCCTTCGAGGCCGTGGGCAACAACGACGCCGCCAAGGTGATCGCCTTCGGCTCGCTGGTGGGCCTGACCACGGTGATCATGGTGCTGCTGATGGGCCTCTCCCGCGTGGTCCTCGCGATGAGCCGCGACGGCCTGCTGCCGCGCTCCCTGTCCAAGACCAGCACCATCCGCGCCACCCCGGCCCGGCTGCAGATCATCTGCGGTGCCGCCGTGGCCCTGGTGGCCGGCCTGACCAAGGTGGACCTGCTGGAGGAAATGATCAACATCGGCACGCTGTCCGCCTTCGTGATGGTCAGCCTGGGCATCCTGGTCCTGCGCAGGAAGCGGCCGGACCTCAAGCCGTCCTTCCGCGTGCCGTTCGGCAAGGTGGTTCCGGTGGTCTCCGCCGTGCTCTGCCTCTACCTGATGACCAACCTCGCCGTGGAGACCTGGATCTTCTTCGCCCTCTGGCTCGTGGTGGGCATCATCATCTACTTCTCCTACGGCCGCCGGCACTCCCGGCTGAACGAGAAGTTCGCCGAGGCGCGGGCGTCCGTCAGCGGCCCGGCCGCCGCGGGCACCGGCGAACCCGGCACCGACGAACCCAGCAACGTGGCCTCCGAGGAAGTCTCCCGCCACTAGCGGGCCACCTCCCGCAGCACCGCAGAGCGGGGTCACTCCGTCCCGTCCGGCACCGCCCGGACCGGCCCGGAGTGGCCCCGCTTTGCTGTGCCCGGCGACCTGTCTCAGAGCCGTAACAATGCCCCGGATGTGGTTGACCTCACAGTAGCCTTAGACCAGACTTGATATTTGAACGTTTGTTCGAAAAGCGAACATTGGCGGTGGTGGGGGCGAGTCACTCCCGGGCCGCAGTGCACAAAGGAGTGAACATGTTACGTCGTACCTTCTCCCTGCTGGCGGCCGCGTCCGTCCTGGCCCTCACGGCCTGCGGCAGCGGATCACCCAGCTCGACGGGCGGCACCGTCCAGGGCGGGGCCGCCGGCGGGGGAGACCTGACCAAGGTCAGCGTCGGCGTTATTCCGATCGTCGACTGCGCGCCGGTCTATCTGGGCAACAAGATGGGCTTCTTCAAGGACGAGGGACTCCAGCTGGACATCCAGACCGCCACCGGCGGCGCCGCGATCGTTCCCGGCGTCGTCAGCGGCAGCTTCGACTTCGCCTTCTCCAACCTGATCTCCGTGATGGTCGCCAGGGACAAGGGCCTCGACCTGAAGTTCGTCGCCAACGGCGCGTCCACCACCGGTGAGAAGGGCAAGGACGTCGGCGGCGTCGTCGTCCCGGCCGGCTCCCCGATCAAGTCCGCCAAGGACCTGGCCGGCAAGACCGTCTCCGTGAACAACCTCTCCAACATCGGCGACACCAGCATCAAGTCCGCGATCGAGAAGGACGGCGGCGATCCCTCCTCCGTGAAGTTCGTCGAGGTGGCCTTCCCGGACGCGCCGGCGGCCATCGCCAACAAGCAGGTGGACGCGGCCTGGATCCTCGAACCCTTCATGTCCAAGGCCCTGGCCGACGGTGGCTCCGTGGTTTCGTGGAACTTCGTGGACGTCAGCCCCAAGCTGGACATCGCCGGGTACTTCACCAAGGCCGACACCATCAAGAACAAGCCGGAGCTGACCCAGAAGTTCACCCGGGCCATGAACAAGTCCCTCGAGTACGCCCAGGCCCACCCGCAGGAAGTCCGGGACATCGTGGGCACCTACACCAAGATCGACGAGGCCGCCCGCTCCAAGATGACCCTCACGCACTGGACGGTCAACTTCGACAAGGACGCCTTCAAGACCCTGGGCGACGCGGCCGCCAAGTACGGCACCCTTTCCAAGGCCCCGAACGCGGGCGACCTGCTGCCGTGAGTGCCGACGCCCTCGCCACCGGCGGCCGCGCGACCCGTGCGGGACGCGGCCGCCGTACGGGCAAACGCGCCTTCCCCGGCCAGCGGCTGCTGGGTCTGGCCGGGATCCTTGGCTTCCTGGCCACCTGGGAGCTGATCCCGCGGCTCGGCCTGGTCGATGCCAAATACTTGCCGCCGGCCAGTGAGGTGGTGATGGCACTGGTCCGCGACCTGGGCCTTACCGCGTTCTGGGTCTCGGTGGGGGAGACCATGAAGGCCTGGTTCCTGGGGCTGGTCCTCGCGATCATCCTCGCCGTCGTGCTGGGCTTCGTGATCGGGTCCAGCACCTTCCTCCGCCGGGCCACCAACTCCACGGTGGAGTTCCTGCGGCCCATCCCGTCGGTGGCGCTGATTCCGCTGGCCGTGCTGCTGTTCGGCGTGAAGCTGGAATCCTCGCTGATGCTGATCACCTACGCCGCCTTCTGGCAGGTCCTGATCCAGGTGCTCTACGGCGTGGCCGACGTCGACATGGTCGCCAACAACACGGCCAAGACCTACGGGCTCGGGCCGCTGGCCCGGATCCGCTACGTCGTCTTCCCGACGGCGCTGCCCTACCTGATGACCGGCGTGCGGCTGGCGGCCACGGTCGCGCTGGTCCTGGCCATCACGGCCGAGCTCGTGATCGGTTCCCCGGGCCTGGGCCGGGAAATCGCGCTGGCGCAGTCCGGCGGCGCCATTTCCGGGATGTACGCGCTGGTGCTGGCCACCGGCCTGATCGGCGTCGTGATCAACGCCCTGATGCGGCTGATCGAGAAGAAAACGCTGTCCTGGCACTCCTCCGTCCGCTCCGAGGTGATCGTATGAAAGCCCTGAAGACCCTGGGCTACGTGCTGGCGCTGCCGGTGCTCCTCGTCCTGCTCTGGTGGGCCTCCACCCTGGGCGCGGTGAACTTCTTCGTGCCGACGCCGGCGGCGCTGGTGCAGAAGTTCGCCCAGACCTGGTTCGGCCCGCGGTTCTTCTCCGACGTGCTGCCGAGCATCGGCAGGCTCCTGGTGGGCGTCGTCGCGGCGATCGTGATCGGCGTCGTTGGCGGCGTGGTGATCGGCTCCGTCCGGTGGCTCCGCACCCTGCTGGGACCCACCCTGGAGTTCTTCCGGGCCATCCCGCCGCCGGTGCTGGTCCCGGTGCTGATGCTGCTGATGGGCATCACCGACTCCATGAAAATCGCGGTGATCATCTCCGGCTGCGTCTGGCCGGTGCTGCTGAACACCATCGAGGGTGTCCGCGCCGTCGACGGTGTCCTCTCCGACTCGGCCCACACCTACGGAATCTCCGGCTGGGCCCGGGTCCGGTACCTGGTGCTGCCCTCGGCCAGCCCGCAGATCCTGGCGGGTGTCCGCCAGTCCCTCTCGCTCGGGCTGATCCTGATGGTCATCTCCGAAATGTTCGCCTCGTCCTCCGGGCTTGGCTTCACCATCGTGCAGTTCCAGCGTTCCTTCGCCATCCCGGAAATGTGGTCCGGCATCGTGGTGCTGGGGCTGCTGGGCGTGACGATGTCGTTCATCTTCCAGTGGGCCGAGCGGAACATCCTGCGCTGGTACCACGGCCAGAAAGAGGTAGAAAATGCAGCCTGACACCACCCCCGAGGTCGGGACCATCCGGCCGGAGGCCATGCTCTCGGTCCGCGGACTGAAGAAGGTCTACCAGACCGACGGCGGCGACATCGAGGCCGTCCGCAACCTCACCTTCGACCTGCGCGCCGGGGAACTGGCCTGCCTGGTGGGTCCTTCGGGCTCGGGCAAGACTACCCTGCTCAAGTGCATCTCGGGCCTGATGGCGCCCACCGAGGGCGAGGTCCTGCTCGACGGCAAGCGGGTCTCCGGGCCGCCGAAGAAGATGGCGGTGGTCTTCCAGGAGTACGGCCGCTCCCTCTTCCCCTGGATGCGGGTCCGGGACAACGTGGCGCTGCCGCTGAAAAACCAGGGCGTGCCGAAGGCCGAACGTGACCGGCTGGTGGACGAGGCGCTGGAGGCCGTGGGCCTGTCCCACGTGCCGCGGTCCTACCCCTGGCAGCTCTCCGGCGGCATGCAGCAGCGCGTGGCGATCGCCCGCGCCATCGCCTACCAGCCCGAGGTGCTGCTGATGGATGAGCCGTTCGCCGCGGTGGACGCCCAGACCCGCGCCGACCTGGAAGACCTGATCCGGACGATCTGGAAGAAGTTCGGCGTTACCGTCCTCTTCGTCACCCACGACATCGATGAGTCGGTCTACCTGGGCGAACGGGTCATCATCCTCTCCAGCTCGCCCACGGTGGTCCAGGAGGACATCCGGATCGACCTGCCGGTGGAGCGGGACCAGCTGGAGACCCGGTCCCTGCCCCGGTTCACCGAGCTCCGGCACCACGTGTATGAGCAGATCCAGCTGGCCAAGAAGGGCCACCGCCCGGCCGCGGCGGAGCCCGCCCAGGCCGGCAGTGCGGCCAAACCCGCCTGACCCTTGCCCGCCTAAGCCTGCCCCGCCTGACACGTCCGGCACCCCCGACAAACGACAGCGCCCCGCCGCGGAAGATCCGCGGCGGGGCGCTGTCGTGTAGTGCTGTGTGTCCGTACGGACGTTTAGGCCATCTTGTTGGCGGCCTCGGCGTCGGACGGGTTGGCGGCACCGAGGTTGGAGCGCAGCTTGGCGCCGAGCTCGGCGTCGACGTTGGTCCAGTACTGGATGGCGCGTTCCTTGATGTCGGCGTTCTTCACACCGCCCACGGCGGTGGTGATGGTCTCCAGGAACCGGGCTTTGGCGCCGTCGTCGTAGACCTCGCGGTACATCGTGCCGGCCTGGCCGAAGTCGTCATCCTCGGCGTGCAGGGAGTGCGCGGAGAGGGTGAGTGCGCCGTCGTTCTCCCAGCCGCCGGCCGGGTTCTGCGACTCGACGGCGGCGGGGCCGCCCAGGGAGTTCGGTGCGTAGACCGGAACGGTGGGCGCGTTGAAGTGGTAGCGGGCCGCGCCGTCCTGGCTGTAGTTGTGCACCTCGTTCTTCGGGGCGTTGACCGGCAGCTGGGCGTGGTTGGTGCCCACGCGGTAGCGGTGCGCGTCCGCGTAGGAGAAGATGCGGGCCTGCAGCATCTTGTCCGGGGAGGCGGCGATGCCCGGCACGAAGTTCGACGGCGCGAAGGTGGCCTGCTCGATCTGCGCGAAGTAGTTCTCCGGGTTCTTCGTCAGCTCCATGGTGCCGACCTTGATCAGCGGGTAGTCGCCGTGCGGCCACACCTTGGTCAGGTCGAACGGGTTGAAGCGGTAGGTCTTCGCGTCCTCGTAGGGCATGACCTGGACGTGCAGGTCCCAGGCGGGGAAGTTCCCGGCGTCGATGTTTTCGCGCAGGTCGCGGATGTAGAAGTCCGCGTCGTTGCCGGCCAGTTCCGCCGCCTCGTCGTTGGTCAAGGACTTGACGCCCTGGTTGGACTTGAAGTGGTACTTGACCCAGAAGCGCTCGCCCTCGGCGTTGATCCACTGGTAGGTGTGCGAGCCGTAGCCCTGCATTTCGCGCCAGGTGGCGGGCAGGCCGCGGTCACCCATCAGCCAGGTGACCTGGTGGGCGGACTCGGGGGAGAGGGTCCAAAAGTCCCACTGCATGTCGGCGTCGCGCAGGTGCGAGCCCGGTAGGCGCTTCTGGGAGTGGATGAAGTCCGGGAACTTGATGCCGTCGCGGATGAAGAACACCGGGGTGTTGTTGCCCACGAGGTCGTAGTTGCCCTCGGAGGTGTAGAACTTGATCGCGAAGCCGCGCGGGTCGCGCAGGGTGTCGGCCGAGCCGGCCTCGCCCGCGACGGAGGAGAAGCGGATCAGCATGTCCGTCTCGGTGCCCGGCTGGAAGAGGGCTGCCTTGGTGTACTTCGAGACATCCTCGGTGGTCTTGAACGTACCGAAGGCACCGCCGCCCTTGGCGTGCACGACGCGCTCCGGAACCCGCTCGCGGTTGAACTGGGCGAGCTTTTCGATCAGGTAGTGATCGGTCAGGATGATGGCGCCGTCGGCACCGACGGACTGCGAGTGGGCGTCCGACGTGACCGGCGCGCCGGACTGGGTCGTGGACACGGGCGCAGAAATGTTCTGAGTCATCGTTCTCCTCAATTGTTGTTGTGAACCTAGTTGCTGTGGGCGGGCAGTTTTTGGGTGCGCTGGCACTCTTCGCAGATGCCCTGGTACAGGACGTCGGCGATCTGGATGGTCATCGGTGCGGTCCCGGAGCCCCAGTGCGGGGTCAGGCAGGGGGCGTGGCCGACGGCGCACTCCACGTCCTCCACGCGCCCGCACCCGATACAGACGGCGTGGTGGTGGTTGTCGCCCACCCGGGTCTCGTACAGGGCGGGGGAGTGCGGGGGTTCGAAGCGGCGCAGCATCTGCAGCTCGGTGAGGTCGCCAAGGACCACGTACACCGACTGCGCGGTGAGCTCCGGGAGTTCCTCCCGGGCGGCGGCCAGGACGCGCTCGGCCGGCGAGTGCGGGTGGCGTTCGACGGCGTCGAGCACGGCCAGCCGCTGCTTGGTCACCCGGCGGCCGTGGGCGCGCAGGGCGTCGGCCCATGCGTCGCTGCTGCCCGGGTTAGCGTTCATGGACCCATTCAAGCATCTATTTTGAGCAAGTCGCAATAAGGCTGGACTTAGTTAGCCTTGCCGTCCCATTAGAGTTGCCGGGTGGGGAAATTCCTGGCTGACATCACGCCGCTACGCGAGAGCCCGGCGTTCCGCCGCCTGTGGCTGGGAACCGCGGCTTCCGCCGTCGGCAGCCAGCTCACCCTGGTGGCCGTGAGCCTGGAGGTGTACCGCCTCACCCAGGACAGCTTCTACGTGGGCCTGCTGAGCATCTTCGCCCTGGTCCCCCTGATTCTCGGCGGGCTGCTGGGCGGATCGATCGCCGACGCCCACGACCGGCGCCGGGTGGCCCTGCTGGCCTCCTCCGTCCTCTGGCTGACCACCGGCTGCCTGGCGCTTCAGGCCTGGCTGCAGGTGGGCAACGTCTGGCTGCTCTACGCCCTGGTGGCGGTCCAAAGCGGCGCCCAGGCCATTAACCAGCCGGCCCGCAGCGCCATCATCCCGGTATTGGTCCGCAAGGAACTGCTGCCTGCCGCGAACGCCCTGTCCATGATGAGCATGGGCCTGTCCATGACCGCCGGGCCGCTGCTGGCCGGCGTCCTGGTGGCCACCATCGGCTTCGCCTGGACCTACACCATCGACGTGGCCAGCTTCGCCTTCGTGGTCTGGGCCCTGGTCAAGCTGCCGGCCATGCCGCCGGACCGGGTGACGCACCGGGCCGGGCTGCGCTCTGTGGTGGAAGGCTTCCGCTTCCTCGGCACCCGACCCAACCTGCGGATGACCTTCGTGATCGACCTGATCGCCATGATCCTCGCCCAGCCGCGGGCCCTGCTGCCGGCCATCGGCGCCCTGATGATCGGCGGCGGTGAGGCCACGGTCGGCATCCTGCTGGCCGCCACCGCCGTCGGCGCCTTCCTGGCCGGGCTATTCTCCGGTCCGCTGGGCGGCGTCCGCGCCCAGGGGACCGCCGTGGTCTGGTCCGTGATGGGGTGGGGCGCCTCGGTCGCCGGGCTGGGGCTCGTCGTCGTCCTGGCCGGCCGCTCCGGAGGTGCCGGGGTGACGGCCTGGCTGATTCCCGCCGCGCTCTGCTGCGCGCTCGCCGGCATCGCCGACTCGGTCAGCGCCGTCTTCCGCACCACCATCCTGCAGTCCGCAGCGCCCGATCATCTCCGCGGCAGGCTGCAGGGCGTATTCGTTGTGGTCGTCGCCGGCGGCCCTCGCGTGGGGGACCTGCTGGCCGGCGGCGCGACCAAGGTATTGAGCGAGGGCTGGGTGCTGCTGGCCGGGGGCGTCCTGTGCGCCGTCGCGGCCTGGCTGGTGGCCCGGTGGCAGTCCGGTTTCCTGCGCTATGATGCCCGGAACCCGGTGCCGTAGCGGTTCGTTTTCAGAGTGGGATTGGCCCGGCGTTTCCGCGCCGGGGGACGGTTCCGGTTCGGCTTGGGAGGATCTGTGCACAACCATCACAACGGCCTGAAGACGGCCGCCCTGTTCGGTGCCCTGTGGGCGGTGCTGCTGGCACTGGGTGCCCTGATCGCGTCCGGGACCCGCAGCTCGGCCCCGCTGTGGATCATGGCCCTGATCGGCGTCGGCACCACCTTCTACGGCTACTGGAACAGCGACAAGCTCGCCATCCGGGCCATGCAGGCCCTCCCGGTCACGGAGGCCGAGGCGCCCCAGCTGTACCAGATCGTCCGGGAGCTCTCGGCCCGGGCCAACCAGCCGATGCCAAGGATCTACATTTCCCCGACCATGGCGCCCAACGCGTTCGCCACGGGCCGCGATCCGCAGCACGCGGCCGTCTGCTGCACGCAGGGCATCCTGCAGCTGCTGGACCTGCGGGAGCTCCGCGGCGTCCTGGGGCACGAGCTGATGCACGTCTACAACCGGGACATCCTCACCTCCTCGGTCGCGGCCGCCGTCGCGGGCGTGATCACCTCGGTGGGGCAGTTGCTGCTCTTCTTCGGCGGCGGGGACCGCCGGAACGCCAACCCGCTAGCCCTGCTGGCCATGTCCATCCTGGCGCCCTTCGCCGCGTCCCTCATCCAGATGGCAATCTCCCGCACCCGCGAGTACGACGCCGACGAGGACGGCTCGGCGCTGACCGGGGATCCGCTGGCGCTGGCCTCGGCGCTGCGCAAGATCGAACAGGGGGTGCAGCTGGCGCCGTTGCCGCAGGACCAGCGGCTGGTCAACGCCTCGCACCTGATGATCGCCAACCCGTTCCGCGGCGGGGGCATGGCCCGGATGTTCTCCACCCACCCGCCCATGGCCGACCGGATCGACCGGCTGGAGCGGATGGCGGGCCAGCGGCTGGGCTAGGGCCCCCGCCCCGCGACACGGAAAAGACCTGCCGCTGCCGGAATACCGGGAGCGACAGGTCTTTTGCGCGTCGAAATTGAGGGAGCTTAGCTGCGGAAGTTCACGAACTGCAGGTCGGCCTCGTCGAAGTTCTTCAGCAGGGCCATTGTCTCCTGCAGGTCGTCGCGGGACTTCGAGGTCACGCGGAGCTCGTCGCCCTGGATCTGGGACTTCACGGACTTGGGCGCCTCGTCGCGGATCAGTTTGTTGATCTTCTTCGCCAGATCCTGCGCGATGCCTTCCTTGATGCTCGCCTCCAGGCGGAACTCCTTGCCGGAGGGGTAGGGCTCGCCGGTGTCCAGGGACTTCAACGAGATGCCGCGGCGGATGAGCTTGGACTGCAGGACGTCGAGGACGGCCAGAACGCGCTCCTCGGAGTTGGCCTTCATCAGGATCTTCTCGCCGCTGAAGTCGACCTCGGCGCCGACGCCCTTGAAGTCGTACCGCTGGGCCAGTTCCTTCTGGGCCTGGTTCAGCGCGTTGGCAACTTCCTGCTTGTCGACCTTGCTGACGACGTCGAATGTGGATTCGCCTGCCATGACTGTCCTCCTGCTATTTGTCGGTGATGTTTCGCTGTGCCGGCCCTCGGAAAGGGCGGTACTTCCTGCCATCCAGCCTAATACGGATGGCCCGGACGGAGCGGGTGCGTTCACAGTCGGCTCAAAGCGAAACGCGGGTGGGAACGAAGGTTGGCCAGGCAGGGTTGAAGGCGTTGACAGAGTTTCACGAAAGGCAGGGCCCATGAGCCGCAAAGCCATCCAATACGTCACCGCCACCACCGCTGCGGCCGCCGGTTCACTGACGACGGCGGCCACCTCCATGGCCGCGGCCGCCCTGGCCGCCTCGGTGGTCCTGAGCCCCGCCGCCGGGACGATCGCCCGGCTCGACGGCGTCCACGCCGACCTCGCCCGGGCCGTCCAACTGAACCAGGTCACGTCCGAGCAGGCGGCCCGCTTCGAGGCCAGGCTGGCCGGACGCATCCTCGGCGAATCCTGACCGCAACCCACTTAGCCGCGGCCCGCATCCGCCGCGTACTGCCGCCGTCGTTCGGGCCCTTGAGTGGCCTTCACGGGGAGCTGCGGGGCCGATTCGATTCTTCGGCGGAAGTTCTGTAAAGTTGTCTTGCCCGCGGTTGCCGGACACGGAACGAACTGGAAACAGGACGAACCAGGACGGTGGCGCGAGTGATCTTCTTTTGAAGTTCGGCAGATTACCCGAGCGGCCAAAGGGGGCTGACTGTAAATCAGCTGGCAACGCCTACGGGGGTTCGAATCCCTCATCTGCCACCCTCGGAAAAGCCTCCGGAACCATCACGGTTCCGGAGGCTTTTCTTTTGCCCGGCGTCACATCCGCGCGCGGACCGCGGGCCACCGCACCGATCCGGCGCACCGGGGTTATTCTGGCGCTGGAAAGGATTCGACATGGACATCAGCCTGGCGGCGGGAAAGGGTACGCTCACCCTCGACCGGAGCGGCATTCTGCGTCTGAGCTGGGCAAAGGGTTCCTCCGTTGAAGCCGTTGACGCCATGGAATCCGTGCTGGCGGTCGGCAAGGTCAGCGCCGGGCGGATGCTGCCCCTGCTGATCGACATCAGCGACGTCGATGTCAGCGCCGGCGCGAGGAACCACTATCTGGAGAGCCGCTTCGTGTGCGCCGTCGCCCTCGTGGGAGCCACCAATGTGGACCGCGTGGTGGCGGCGTGGATGCGCCGCGGCAATGACTGCCCCCAGCGGTACTTCACCGACATCGACGACGCCGAGGCGTGGCTAAACGGGCTCGAGCGGCCCTCGGCCTTCGATCACGAGCCTGCCGTCGCAAACGCCGTCGAACCCACCCCGGCCTAACTCCCGCCGCGGACGCGAACCTCCGACGAATCCACCCCGGGGCGGCTCCCGGACATCCCCCCAATCCGGCGTGCCACGGCACCCCGCGGCACGCCGAAAAAGTCATCTTCCGTGCAATCGGTTGGCGGACCCCTACCGGGAAGTAGGGTTGTGCCGTTATTCGTGTTGAAGCATAGGAGCTGAAGTGAAGTCGTTTGCATGTGGTGACGTGGTCCCGGGCTGTGAAGCACGCTGGGTCTGCAGCACTGAAGATGAAATCCTGGTCCAGGTCGGTGCGCACGCCGCGTCCGTCCATGGCCTGACCGAACTGCCGCACGAGCTGGTCTCGTCGGTGCAGAAGTCCATCCGCCCGGTCAGTTGAGTCACGGGGCGGGCAGGTCGGGCCCGGAAACCGGCACTTTAACGCCGCCGGACTGGGACGCCCTGCTCGCCGCCGCCTGCCGCGGCGAGGGCCTTGCGACGGCGTATCAGCCGATCGTGGACACCTCCCGCGGGAGCGTCGTCGGGTACGAGGCGCTCGCGCGTTTCCCCGGCTACACAGAGAAAAACCCTGAGGTCTGGTTTGCCGCGGCGCGGACCCACGGCAAGGCCGCCGAACTGGAGGCCGCCGCACTGCGCACAGCCCTGCGGGCGAGGGCGGCCCTGCCTCCCAACTGTTTCCTGACGGTCAATATCTCCCCGGAGCTGCTGACCTCCGAGTGCGTCCGTTCCGTCTGGCGGGACGAGGGGCAGCTGGGCGGCCTGATTGTGGAGCTCACCGAGCAGACTCCGATCGATTCCTATGTCGGCCTCGAGCCGGACCTGAACCAGCTGCGCTCGGCCGGCGCGCTGATCGCCGTCGACGACGCCGGTGCCGGGTACGCGGGCCTGCGCCACCTGCTCGCGCTGCGGCCCTCGATGATCAAGATCGACAGGGAGCTGATCCAGGACGTCGACCGGGACGAGGCGAAGCGGGCCCTGATCGAGATGATGGGGGCCTTCGCGAGCCGCGTGGACGCCTGGATCCTGGCCGAAGGCGTGGAGCGGTCCGAGGAACTCGACGCCCTGGTGGCACTCGGCGTCCCCCTGGTCCAGGGCTACTACCTCGCCCGGCCCGGCCCGCCCTGGGCAGGAATCGAGCTTGACGTCGCGCACCGGCTGGCCAGCTCCCGCACGGTGGCGGACAAGACCGTCATCCGGGACATCGTGGAGGCGGCTCCCGCCGTCCCAACCATCGCCGCCGCGGCCGAGGCCTTCGGAGCCAACCCGGCTCTGGAGGATGTGGTCCTGCTCGGGGAGCACCTCCGGCCGGTCGCACTCCTGAGTCCGGGGGCGGCAGCGATGGGCGTGGTCAGCCAGGGGATTCGAGTCAATCTCGACACCCCGCTGGACCAGGCCCTGGCCCGGTCCATGACCCGGCCCCGGGAGCAGCGCTACGAGGCCCTCCTCGTCACGGACAACGCCGGCCGCTTCGCCGGGGTCGCACGGATGGAGCGCATGATCCTTGCCCTGGCCGCACCCGGAGCAGATGCGGTGGAAGGATAGGGAAATGCCCCCTCCCGATTCCTTGCTGGCCGCCGACCTGCCGGACGGCGTCGTCATGCGCATCGTTCGGGAGGAAGACGCCGGTGAGCTCGCCGATGCCTACCGCCGCAACAGCGCGCACCTCGCGCCCTGGGAGCCGGTCCGCGGCGAAGAGTTCCTGACCCCAGCCGGCCAGCTCGTCAACACCCGGGGGAAGCTGGGGATGTTCGAGGCGGGAACCGGCGTGCCCTGGATCCTGCTCTCCGGACGCCGGGTGATCGGCGGCATGACCCTGAGCGGCATCGTGCGGGGCCCGTTCCTCAGCGCCAACCTGGGCTACTGGGTGGACCAGGACTTCAACGGCCGCGGGATCTGTTCGGCTGCCGTTGCCCACGTCCTCGAAGCCTCATCCACCACCCTGGGACTGCACCGGATCCAGGCGGCCAACCTGCTCCACAACGACGCCTCGCAGAAGGTGCTGCGGCGCACCGGCTTCGACGAGATCGGCCTCGCCCCGCAGTACCTGAACATCGCCGGGCGCTGGCAGGACCACCTGCTGTTCCAGCGGCTGCTCTACTGAGCGTCCGCGCGGAAGGCAGCGGCGGACTTCCGAACGCCGATCCGCCGCGCGGCGTCATCATTGGCACCTTAGTTACCCGCGGGTAACATGGCTGCCATGCACCTGCTGCTCCGCACCCTCTTCCTCCTGATGAACGCGTCCCGGCGCCCGAAACTGGGCATCTGGGATGCCGCAAGCCTGCCGCTCCGGGTCCTGCCCACGGACATCGACATCGCGATGCATGTCAACAACGGCATGTACTTCTCGCTCATGGACCTTGGGCGGTTCGACCTGATGGCACGCAGCGGGACCTGGAAGGCCATGCGGCGGCGCGGCTGGACCCCCGTGGTGGCTGGCGAAACCATCGCGTTCCGCCGCTCCCTGCAGCTCTGGCAGCAGTACACGATCGAAACCAAGGTGATCGGCCTGGATTCGAAGGCCATCTACTTCGAGCAGCGGATGGTGGCAGACGGCGAGATCTACGCCCGTGCGCACATCGCCACCCGATTGGTCAGCAAGGGCAAGCCGGTCAGCCAGGAGGACATCCTGCGCGAATTCGGCGAGCCGCCCGCCGGCCTCGAACTGCCCGAATGGCTGCACTCCTGGCGCGAAACCAACGCCCTCCCGGGTGCCCGCCGCCCGGCGCCGCACCTCTGGGGCTGACCGGACGTACTCACCTCCGCGCCCGCCGGGGGACCCGTCCGGGCACGCGTGCGGGGCGACGGCCGGATGAGCCACGAGCGAAACACCGGCGACTTTCCGGCCCGTCTCGCGTACCGTTGAGAAATGGCAACCGTAGACATTACAGGTGAACAGTTCGCAGCGACCGTCGAGGACAACGATATTGTCCTGGTAGATTTCTGGGCCGAATGGTGCGGCCCGTGCAAGCAGTTCGGCCCCACCTACGCCGCCGTTTCGGAGAAGCACCCCGACGTGGTGTTCTCCAAGGTGGACACCGAGGCCGAGCAGCAGCTGGCCGCCGAGGCCGGCATCACCTCGATCCCCACCCTGATGGCGTTCCGCGAGAAGGTTCTGGTCTTCTCGCAGCCGGGCGCCCTGAACGCCCAGCAGCTGGAACAGGTGGTGGACGCCGTCAAGGCGCTCGACATGGAGGAAGTCCACGCCCACGTCGCCCGCTCGCAGGCCGAAGCCGCCACCAAGCAGGACGGCACGCAGATCCCCGACGCCTAGACCCCACGGCCGGCGTCACAACCAACGCGGGGCCGCCCCAGCTCCATCCTTCCAAGGACGGCGAGCCTGGAGCGGCCCCGCGTTGTGTCGTTATAGGCGGTGGGCTACCCCGGCGAACGGCTAGACCCGCTCCACCTTCACTGGCTCGGCCAGCAGGGCGCTCAGGGACTCGTTCAGGTCCTGGAGGGCGCTGCCCTTCGCGTGCCGGTCCAGGTCCTCCTGGCTGGCCCACTGCTCGGTCAGGACCAGGCGCTCTTCCGTGGCCTCGGTCAGTTCGTAGCGCAGGCAGCCGGGTTCATTGACCACCTCGTCGATCGCAATCTCGAGGGCAAGCTTCACGCGGAAGAATTCGCCGTCGTTGGGGATGAAAGTGGCTCGCAGATCAATGGGTTCGCTCATGTCCTCCAGCCTAGCTGGCGTCCCGACGCTACGACGCGGGTGACTTAAAAATTTCCTAGGACATCCACGCTTTCCTCTTCTCTTGCCGACGGCGTGTTGGTAGCGTCACATCATGCTTGCGTATACCGCCGGGGACACTGACGTCCCGCTGATCGAGGAAACCATTGGCGCGAACTTTGAGCGGATCGCCGCCCGGTTCCCGTACCACGACGCCCTTATCGAGGCCGCCGCCGTCCCGGGCGGTGAAGCCCGGCGCTGGAGCTACGCCAAAATGAACGACGACGTCGACCGGCTGGCCCGCGCGCTGCTCGCCGTCGGCGTCGCCAAGGGGGAGCGGGTGGGAATCTGGAGCCCGAACTGCGCCGAGTGGACCCTGCTGCAATACGCCACCGCCAAGATCGGCGCCATCCTGGTCAACGTCAACCCGGCCTACCGCAGCCACGAACTCGAGTTCGTCGTGAAGCAAAACGGGATGAGGATGCTGGTCACGGCGCCGTCGGACAAGAACAGCGACTACACCGCCATGGCCCGGCAGGCCTTGGCGGAATGCCCGGAACTGAAGGAACTCGTGTTCCTGCCCGCGGGCCAGCCCGGACTCACCGGGGCGGAGCCGGAGAACGACGCCGAGCAGGGCTACGCGGAGCTGCTCCGCCGCGCCGACGACGTCCCCTATGCCGCGCTCAAGGACCGGATGGCGGGTCTGGATCCGCACGACGCCATCAACCTGCAGTACACCTCCGGCACCACGGGCTTCCCCAAGGGCGCGACGCTGACCCACCACAACCTGCTCAACAACGGCTACTCGATCGGTGAGCTGCTGGACTACACCGAACACGACAGGGTGGTCCTGCCGGTGCCCTTCTACCACTGCTTCGGCATGGTGATCGGCAACCTTGCGGCGCTCAGCCACGGCGCGGCCACCATCATCCCCGGCCGCGGCTTCTCGCCGGCCGCCGCGCTGGAAGCCGTCCAGGACTTCGGCGGCACCTCGCTCTACGGCGTCCCCACGATGTTCATCGCGGAGCTGGCGCTGCCGGACTTCGCGTCCTACGACCTCTCCACCCTGCGCACCGGGGTGATGGCCGGTTCCCTGTGCCCTATCGAGGTGATGAATCGGGTGATCGCGGAGATGAATATGCGCGATGTGGCCATCTGCTATGGCATGACGGAGACCTCGCCGGTGTCCACCATGACCCGCAGCGTGGACACCATGGAGCAGCGGACCCAGACCGTAGGCCGGACCATGCCGCAGCTGGAGAGCCGCATCATCGATCCCGTCAGCGGCGAGGTGCTGCAGCGCGGCGAGATCGGCGAACTGTGCACGCGCGGCTACTCGGTGATGCAGGGGTACTGGGACCAGCCGGAGAAGACCGCCGAGGCGATCGACCCCGAAGGCTGGATGCACACCGGCGACCTCGCCCGGATGGACAAGGACGGCTACATCGTGGTGGAGGGCCGGATCAAGGACATGGTGATCCGGGGCGGCGAGAACATCTACCCGCGCGAGATCGAGGAGTTCCTCTACACCCACCCGGACATCCAGGACGTGCAAGTGATCGGCGTTCCCGATGCCACCTATGGGGAGGAACTGATGGCGTGCGTGATCCTCAAGCCGGAGGCCGGCCCGATGGACGCCGAGTCCCTGGCAGGCTTCTGCCGCGGCAAGCTGGCGCACTACAAGATTCCCCGGTACGTGGAGGTCCGCGACAGTTTCCCGATGACCGTGTCCGGCAAGATCCGGAAGGTCGACATGCGGCTGGAGGCCGTGGCGCGCCTGGGCCTCTGACCCGGGTCCCCGGCCGGCGGGTCCTAGTGGTGGCGGTGGTCCTGGATGGTCATCCGTGCGCCGAAGACGGGTTTCCGGAACCCGCTGAGCCCGATCATCCGGACCACCCGCTGGCGGTGCCCGGCCCAGGGCGCCAGCAGCCGGATCATCCCGGCGTCGTCGGTGCGCCGGCCGGTCAGGGCCGCGCCCACGTAGGCGGCGAGGTGGTAGTCGCCCACCGCGATCGAATCGGGACAGCCGTGGGTGCGCTGCACTACCTCGGCCGCTGTCCAGATCCCGACCCCCGGGAGGGTCTGCAGTTTGGTGGCAGCCTCCGCCGAGGGCAGCCCGGCCAGCCGTTCGAGCGCCGCGGCGGAGCGGAGGACGCGCATGGCCGTGTCCGAGCGCTGCGGTCCGACGCCCGCCTTGTGCCACTCCCACGAGGGAATGGCGAGCCACTGCCGGGGCGTGGGCTGGACCATCAGGGTATCCGGGGCCACGGTGCCCGCACCCGGTGCCGGCGTCCCGAAGCGGTAGACCAGGTAGCGGTAGCCGCGGCGGGCCTCGATCACGGTGACCTTTTGTTCCATGATGGTCGGGACCAGGGCGTCGACCATGCGACCGGTGGCGGGCAGCCGGACGGCAGGGTTCCGGTGGCGGGCGTCCCGGACCATGCGGGGGAGCGTGGCGTGGAAGGACGGCTCGTCAAAGTCCGTCCAGTCGTCGTCGCCGCCCAGCAGCCGGGGAACGGCCGCAACGGCTTCCTCCGCGCCGGGACCCCAGGCCCGGGCATCGACTAAAGGATCCGACGCCGGTCCTTGGGCTACCAGGCGCAGGCTGGCCGGACCGGCCGCGGTGGTGAAGGCCAGCCACACGCCGTCGGCGGCGACCTTGACGGCCGGGTCGCCGTGGCCGCGGCGCAGCGGGCTGATGGTCTGCAACAGGTCGAACGGGCCGCCCGGACGCCAGCGCAGCGAGGCATCCGCGGACGCGGACGCGCCGGCGGACAGTTCTGCGGTGGTCATGCTTCCATGTTCCCACGGAGCTCCGACGCCGAGTCGAACGGCCCTGACCGGCGGCCCGACTCCGGTCCTACAATCCCCCCAGGAGAAGCGGGTCCGGGCCGAAGGCGCGGACCCCGGACGGACAGGAGCGGATCATGGGCGGCGGCGTGGTGCACTTTGAACTTCCCGCGGACGACGAGGACCGGGCACGCGGTTTCTACAAGGCGGTGTTCGGCTGGACCTTCCAGGTGATGCCGGAAATGGAATACAGCCTGGCGCTGACCACTCCGATGGATGAGCACGGCCGGCCAGCGGTGGCGGGGTCCATCAATGGTGGCATCTTCCGCCGCGGCGAGCTGCGCGCGCCCGTGGTCACCATCGACGTCGAGGACATCGACGCCGCCCTTCGGGACATCGCCGCCCGCGGCGGCGCCGTCCTGCGCGGCAAGATGGAGGTGCCGGGCTCCGGCTGGAACGCCTACTTCACGGACACCGAGGGCAACGTGGTGGGGCTGTGGCAGAACGCCGTTCCCGCCGAGGATGCCGCCGGCGGTTAGGGCAGCGTTCAGTGCCAGGACAGGGTCAGTGCATCCCGCTGGTCAGCCACAGCGCCACGACCGCCAGCGGCAGCGTGAGGACGATGGCCGCGAGGCCGGCCAGGGCGAAGCCGCCCCAACGGATCTCCACATTCAAGGCCCGCAGCCGCTCGTGCCAGAGCAGGGTGGCCAGGGAGGCCCACGGGGTCACCAGCGGACCCAGGTTCACGCCGATCAGCAGGGCCGCCAGCCGCACGGGCGATCCGCCCACGGGCTCGAGGGCCAGGTAGGCGGGGAGATTGTTGACGACGTTGGCCGCCCCCGCGCCGAGGCCCGCCAGCTGCAGCAGCGCGGGCAGGCTGTCCCCGGACCCGGCGATTCCCGCCAGGGCACGGGTCAGGCCGTTGGAGTGCAGGGTCTCCACCACCATGAAGAGTCCCACCGTGAGCACCAGCGGGCGCCACGGCACCATGGACCAGCGCAGCGAGGACCGGCGGCGCCAGAGGAACAGCACCAGCAGCACCGCGGCCGCGATGCCGGCCGGGATGTAGACCGGCAGGCCGGAGACCAGGGCCGGCAGCAGGAGAATCATGACGCCCGATGACGCGTAGAGCAGTACCTTGTCCCGGACCCCGTGCGGGGCCTGGCGGCCGTATCCGCCGCGCAGGTCCTTGCGGAACGCCAGCCACAGCAGCACCAGCGGCAGCAGGATGCCCACCAGCGAGGGAGCCCAGACCAGGCCCGCGAAGCCGGCGGGGCTCAGGCCCAGCCGCGACTGGGCCAGCAGGTTGGTCAGGTTCGAGACCGGCAGCAACAGCGAGGCCGTATTGGCCAGCCAGATGGTGGTCAGGGCGAACGGCAGGGGAGGGATGCGCGCGTGCACCGCCAGCAGGACGACGACGGGCGTGACCAGCACCGCCGTCGTATCCAGTGACAGGAAGATGGTGGAGACCGTGGACAAGCCGATCACCAGCAGCCACAGCAGCAGGACCCGGCCCCGGCCCCACGCCGCCAACCGGTCCGTCACAGCCCGGAACAGGCCGGCGTCGTCCACCAGTTCGGTCACCAGGGACATGGCCACCACGAACGCCAGCACGGGAACCGTGCGGTCGGCCAGTTCGCCGAACGCCGGCAGCGGCAGCAGGCCCACTGCCAGCGCCAGGATGCCGGCCAGCAGCATGCCGCCGGGAACCGCGTAGCTGCGCAGCGCAGGCAGCCAGGAATTTCGCTTCACCGGCTAATCCTCGCACCCGCGCGGGCCCCGCACGGCACGGGAGCGGCCCGGCGGCGCGAAGACGGTAACTTGGTAGTCATGAAGTACGCGCCGTCCGTCCTGGACCTCATCGGCAACACGCCCCTCGTCAAGCTCAACCACGTCACCGAAGGCATCGCGGCGACAGTGCTGGTGAAAGTGGAATACCTCAACCCCGGCGGGTCCATCAAGGACCGGATCGCGGCGAAGATGATCGACGAGGCCGAGCGCAGCGGCAAGCTCAAGCCCGGCGGCACCATCGTGGAACCGACCTCCGGCAACACCGGCGTCGGCCTGGCCCTGGTGGCCCAGCAGAAGGGCTACCGCTGCATCTTCGTGGTCCCGGACAAGGTGGGCGAGGACAAGCGCTCCGTGCTGCAGGCCTACGGCGCTGAGGTGGTTGTCACCCCCACCGCCGTCGCCCCGGACAGCCCGCACAGCTACTACGGCGTCTCGGACCGGCTGGTCCGGGAAATCCCCGGCGCGTACAAGCCTGACCAGTTCTCCAACCCCGCAGCCCCCGGCAGCCACTACGAGACCACCGGCCCGGAAATCTGGCGGGACACCGATGGCCGGGTCACCCACTGCGTGATCGGCGCGGGCACCGGCGGAACCATCACCGGCACCGGCCGCTACCTCAAGGAAGTCTCCGCGGACCGGCCCGAGTCCGAGGGCGGCGTCGTCAAGATCATCGGCGCCGACCCCGCCGGCTCGGTCTACTCCGGCGGCACCGGCCGTCCCTACTTCGTCGAGGGCGTCGGCGAGGACATGTGGCCCGGCAACTACGACAAGGGCGTCCCGGACGAGGTCCTCGCCGTCACCGACGCCGACTCCTTCGCCATGACCCGCCGCCTGGCCCGCGAGGAGGGCCTCCTGGTGGGCGGTTCCTCCGGCATGGCCGTGGTCGCCGCGCTGCGGGCCGCCAAGGACCTGCCGGCCGACGCCGTCGTGGTGGTTATCCTGCCCGACTCCGGCCGCGGCTACCTGGCCAAGATCTTCAATGACCAGTGGATGCGCTCCTACGGCTTCCTCGCCAGCGGCGACGAGGCCTCCGTGGAAGAGGTGCTCAAGGCCAAAACCGGGGAACTGCCCGACCTGGTGCACATCCACCCGAACGAGTCCGTCCGCGACGTCATCAACATCATGAACGAGTACGGCGTCTCGCACATCCCGGTCCTCTCGCAGGAACCGCCCGTGGTGATGGGCGAGGTCCTCGGCTCCGTCGACGAACGCACGCTGACCGCCAAGCTGTTCCGCGGCGAGGCCGCCCTCACGGACAAGATCTCCGAACACATGGAGCCCCGCCTGCCCGTGATCGGTTCGCTCGAATCGATCTCGACCGCCCGCGAACTCCTCTCCGACGCGGACACCCTGATGGTGACCTTCGTCGGCGCGCCGGTGGGCATCCTCACCCGCCACGACCTCCTCGCCTACCTCAGCAACTGACACCTCCAAGGAGTCCCATGTCCTCGTCTGACAGCACCCCCGCAGGCTTCAACACCCGCGCCGTCCACGCCGGCCAGGCCTTCGAGCCGCGCACCGGTGCCGTGGTCCCGCCGCTGCACTTCTCCTCCACCTATGCCCAGGACGGCATCGGCGGACTCCGCTCCGGCTACGAGTACGGCCGCGGCGGCAACCCCACCCGCGACGCGCTGCAGGAGCAGCTCGCCGCGCTTGAGGGCGGATCGCACGCTTACTCCTTCGGCTCCGGCCTGGCCGCCGAGGACTCGATGATCCGCGCCCTGACCCGGCCCGGGGACCACATCGTCCTCGGCAACGACGCCTACGGCGGAACCTACCGCCTGATCAGCCGCGTCCTTGGCGAGTGGGGGATCGGCAACACCCCGGTGGACATGTCCGACCTGGACGCCGTCGCCGCCGCGGTCGCCGCCAACCAGACCCGGCTGGTCTGGGTGGAGACCCCGTCCAACCCGATGATGAAGATCACCGACATCGCCGCGCTCGCCACGGTGGCGCACGACGCCGGGGCCCTCCTGGTTGTGGACAACACCTTCGCGTCCCCGTACCTGCAGAACCCGCTGGCGCTGGGCGCCGACGTGGTCGTCCACTCCACCACCAAGTACATCGGCGGCCACTCCGACGTCGTCGGCGGCGCGATCGTGGTCAACGACCCGGAGCTGGCCGAGAAGATCGGCTTCGTGCAGTTCGCCGTCGGCGCCGTGTCCGGGCCGATGGACGCCTTCCTGACCACCCGCGGGCTGAAGACCCTCGGCGTGCGGATGGACCGGCACAGCGACAACGCCCAGGCCGTAGCCGAATGGCTGCTGCAGCGCCCCGAGGTGGAAGCCGTGCTCTACCCGGGCCTTCCCTCGCACCCCGGCCACGAACTGGCGAAGAAGCAGATGAAGAAGTTCGGCGGCATGGTCTCCGTGCAGTTCAAGGGCGGCGAGCAGGCTGCCCGCACGGTGGCGGAATCCACCTCCGTGTTCACGCTGGCCGAATCCCTCGGCGGCATCGAGTCGCTGATGAACTACCCCTCGGAGATGACGCACGCCTCCGTCAAGGGCACCGAGCTGGCCGTCCCGGAGAACCTGCTCCGGCTCTCCTGCGGCATCGAGGACGTGGAGGACCTGATCGCGGACCTCGAGCAGGCCTTCTCCCGGCTCCAGCCGGGCAGCTAGCGCCGGTGTCCGTTCTCTCCACGCCGGCCCGCACCCCGCTGCGCGGCTGGCTCGCGACGGCGGCCGGTGCGGCCGCCGTCGTCGTTGCCCTGGTGGTCCTCTACACGGCCTACGAGCCGCTCATGAACGACTTCGAGGTCTACTTCTACGGCGGCAACCGCGTGCTGCAGACCGGCGAGACCGGGGTGAACGAACTCTACGCACCCCGGGAAGGGCTGCCGTTCACCTACCCGCCGTTCGCGGCCTTGGTCTTCGCCGCGATGGCCCTGCTGGGGTCCGCCGGCGGCAGCACGGTCTTCACGGCGACGGCGCTGCTGGGCGCCCTCGTGGTCTCCGCCTGGCTTACCCGGCACTACTTCGGACTGGGCCGGTGGCGGGACGCGGCCGCCGACTGGCGGTTCCGCTCCGTGACCCTGGCCGGCACCGCCGCGATGCTGCTGCTGGGACCCTGGCGGGACACCTTCGACTTCGGCCAGATCAACATCATCCTGATGGGCCTGATCCTGGCCGACTTCGCCCTCTACGGAAAGTCCCGCGCGGGGGAGCTGCGCTGGCCCGCGGGGCTGCTGATCGGCGTCGCCGCCGGCATCAAGCTGACCCCGCTGGCGTTCGGGCTGTACTTCCTGGTCCGCCGCGACTTCAAGGCACTGGCCTGGATGGCCGCCGGCTTCTTCGGCTCGATCGCCCTGGCCTGGGCGCTGCTGCCGGCCGCCTCGGTCACCTTCTGGACCAAAATCCTCCCGGACACCGGCAGGATCGGCGGCCCGGGCTACGTGGACAACCTCTCGGTCAAGGGCCTGCTGCTGCACCTGGGCCTGCCGGATGCCACCTCCACCACCCTGCTCTGGCTGGTGCTGTCGCTGGCGCTGGCCGCCGTGGCCGCGCTGGTCATCCACTGGGCGCTGGCCGCCGACGAGAACTTCGTGGCCGTCTCCGCCACCGCCGTGCTGATGCTGCTGGTCAGCCCCGTCTCCTGGTCCCACCACTGGGTCTGGATGGCCGTCGCGCTGCCCTGCCTGGGCTTCGCCATCCACCGGGTGCCCTCCCGGAACGGCCGCATGAGGATCGCCGGGTGGGTCATCCTTGTCGCCACCGCCGCGGCGTTCTACCTGACGCCCAAGTACCTGGCGGTCCTGGCCGGGGCGCACGAGTGGGGCAAGGGACCGCACACCCAGTGGCAGCTGACCCTCGCCAGCCTGGGCGTGCTGTGCGGGATCGCGATGCTGGCCTACTGGGCCCTGGCGTACCGGCCGTCCCGCACCGCCCTCCGCTCCCGGGACTGATCCCGGAAAAATCTGGCTTTCTTGAAAGAAGTCAGCTAGCCTGCCGGTATGGCACTGAGATCCGACTGGTCCGAGCGCACCTGCAGCATGGCCCGTGGCCTGGACATCCTCGGCGACCCCTGGGGCATCCTCGTCCTCCGCGAGATCTTCTTCGGCAACGGCCGGTTCGATGCGATCAAGGACCGGCTGGGCGCCTCGGACTCGGTGCTGACCCGGCGGCTCGCGGCGCTCGTCGAGGCCGGACTGCTCACCCGCCGCCCCTACGACGACGGCGGCCGGAGCCGAGAGGAATACGTGCTCACCGCCAAGGGCCAGGACGCGCTGCCGGTGCTCAACGCCGTCGTCATCTGGGCCGAAAAGCACCTGCCCGCCCCCACCCCGGAGGCCCACATGTTCGTGGTCCACACCGGCTGCGGGCAGCGGACCAGCTCCGCCGACACCTGCACCGGCTGCGGCGAGCGGCTGAGCGCCGGCAACACCAGCTGGCATAGCCTCACCCGGACAGACCGGCCCGTCCCGCTGGCCACAGCCCCCGCTCCGCGGAACGGAGCCGCGGCATGAGCGCCCGGCCCGCCGGTTCTGCGGACGTCGCCGCGTCGACCCGGCCCCCGTCGGGCCGCCGGCACCGGATCCACCCCGCGTGGACGGTGGCGGCCGTCGCGTTCCTGGCCCTGGTGGGCGCGGCAGGATTCAGGGCCGCTCCCGGCGTGCTGATGGTCCCGCTGCAGCAGGAATTCGGCTGGTCCACCACGGTCCTCTCCGCCGCGGTCAGCATTAACCTGGTCCTGTTCGGCCTCACCGCACCCTTCGCTGCGGCCCTGATGGAGCGCTTCGGCATCCGGGCCGTCACCGCCGTCGCCCTGGCGCTGATCGGCGCCGGCAGTGCCCTCACCGTCCTGGTGAACCAGTCCTGGCAGATCCTCCTCACGTGGGGGCTGCTGATCGGGCTCGGCACCGGCTCCATGGCGCTGGTCTTCGCGGCCACCATAGCCAACACCTGGTTCGCCACGAGGCGGGGCCTGGTGACCGGCATCCTCACTGCCGGAAGCGCGGCCGGGCAGCTGGTCTTCCTGCCCTTCATCGCGGCCCTGGCCCAGCACCCCGGCTGGCGGCAGGCCTCCCTGCTGATCGCTGCCGGGGCCCTGGCCGTGGTCCCGCTGGTGCTGAAGTTCCTGAAGAATTCCCCGGCCGACGCCGGCGTCCTGCCCTACGGGGCCGAGACCCCGGAGGCGTTCGAGGCCGGCCCGGCACCCGTCCCGCGCGTCAACGCCGCCGTCCGGGCCCTCCGGGTGCTTCGCCGGGCCAGCAGGATCCGCACCTTCTGGGCCCTCGTGGCCGGCTTCGCCATCTGCGGCGCCACCACTAACGGGCTCATCGGCACCCACTTCATCCCCTCCGCGCACGACCACGGCATGCCGGAGACCACCGCGGCGGGGCTGCTGGCCGTCGTCGGGATCTTCGACATCGTCGGCACCATCGCGTCCGGCTGGTTCACGGACCGCTTCAACCCGCGGGTGCTGCTCGCCGTGTACTACCAGTTCCGCGGCATCGGGCTGCTGGTGCTCCCGCTCCTCCTCGGTGCCGAGGTCCAGCCCAGCATGATCGTCTTCGTTGTCATCTACGGCCTCGACTGGGTGGCCACCGTCCCGCCCACCGCGGCGATCTGCCGTCAGGTGTTCGGCGCCGACGGGGGCGTTGTCTTCGGCTGGGTGTTCGCCGCCCACCAGCTCGGCGCCGCAGCGGCCGCGCTGGCCGCCGGGGCCGTCCGGGACGCCACCGGGCAGTACACCTACGCCTGGTTTGCCGCGGCCGCAATGTGCACCATCGCGGCGGTCATCAGCGCCACGATCCGCAAGGACGCCGGGCGCGACGCCAAGGTCGCGGTGCCGGCCTGAGCACTCGGTAGGATGAACGGCGGGGACGGGCACAGACGCCGCCGGCGCGCTGCGCCGTCGTCCCGCTGCAGCATCTATTGGGGGATCCACACATGCCACTGCTCGACGCCGACTACCCGCACGCCCCGTCGTCCGCACTCGCGGACGCCCCGACGAGGGTTCCGGGCCGCCGACGCCTCGGCGTTGCCATCGCTGGCGCCCTGCTTCCGCTGGGTCTGGCCGCCGTCGCCCTGGCGGTGTGGCATTGGCTGTCCGGCTGGGGTGAGCAGGGCCTGGACTTCAGCGTCTACTGGTACGGCGGGAAGATCCTCAACGACGCGGGCCCGACGGCGTCGGAGCTCTATCGGGGCAATGTCGACTGGGCCGGAGGACCGGGCCTGCCATTTACCTACCCGCCTTTCGCCGCCCTCCTCTTCAGCCTGCTGGCCCTGCTGCCCGAAAAGATCGCACTGAACCTGTTCAACACCGCCGGCGTGATCACCGCCCTCTGGGTCGCGGTCCGGGCGGTCCGCTACTGGACAGCAAAAGCCGACTGGCGGGCCGTTTTCCGGTCCCTGAGCAACCACTGGGCCGCAGCCGTGCTGGTCCTGGCCGTGATCAATCTCGGCCCCTGGCGCGAGACACTGGCCTTCGGACAAATCAACATCCTGCTGATGGGCATGATGGCGGCGGACCTGCTGGCGCGGAACCCCCGCCGGGCGCACGTTGTCCCTGGCAGCGGGTTCCTGGTGGGGGTCGCAGCGGGCATCAAGCTGACGCCGCTCGTCTTCGGGCTCTATTTCCTGGTTCGCAAGGACTGGCGCGGCCTGCTGAACATGGGCGCGGGATTCCTCACCACCGTGCTGCTCGGAGCGCTGCTGCGCCCGGCCGAGTCCGTGGAGTTCTGGTTCCGGATCCTGCCGGACACCTCGCGGATCGGCGGCGCGGGCTACGTGGACAACCTCTCGCTCAAGGGCGCGCTGTTGCACTTCGGAGTTCCCGAGAACGCCGTGACCGTGCCCTGGCTGGTACTGAGCCTGCTCGTGGTGGCGCTGGCGGCCGGCATCATCAAGTCCGCGAGCGAACAGGGAGCCCGGGTGGTCGCCATCTCAACGACGGCCCTCACCATGCTCTTGATCAGCCCCGTCTCCTGGTCCCACCACTGGGTGTGGGTCGCCGTCGTCCTGCCGGCCTTCGCCTGGACCCTGCGCGAAACCCCCGACCTCTACCGTGGGACGCGCGGGCTGATGGGTGCGGTGCTGGGCGTCTCCGTCCTGGTGTTCTTCTTCTCGCCGAAGACGATCGGCACGGCGTTCGGCGCGCAGAACCTCGACGTCCAGACGCCGGGGCTCTGGATCATGGCCTCAAGCGCCGGGGTCTTCTGCGCCGTCGCCCTGCTGTTGTGCTGGCGGCTGGCCTTGCGCCGCGGGTCGCTGGCCCACACCTTCGACGTGCACACCGCGCCAACGCCGGTCCGCGCACCGGCTGCCGCGCGGGCCGCGCTAGGCTGAGGCGCATGACCTCGACTCCCGCTGCCCCCGACCCCGCCCCGGTTCAGCGCAGGACGGCAATGGTGACCGGCGTCGGGCGGCTCGCGGGCCTCGGGGCCGGCATCGCGCGGCGGCTGGCCGCCGACGGCTGGGACCTGGTGCTCACCTACTGGCAGGACTACGACGCCCGGATGCCCTGGGGCGTCCAGCCGGACGACGTCGAACGCCTCACCGCCGAACTGCAGGCCACCGGGGCGGCGGTGGTGGCGGTACCCGCCGACTTCGAGGATCCGCAGGCCGTCGACGTGCTGATGGCCACGGTCGCGGAGGAGGGCGGCACCCTGCACGGACTGGTGCTCAGCCACGCGGAATCCGTGGACTCAGGCATCCTGGACACGTCCCTGGCGAGCTTTGAACGGCACTTCGCCGTCAACACCCGCGCCAGCTGGCAGCTGATCGCGGCGTTTGCCAGGCAGGCGCCGGTCGAAGGCGGCGCAATCGTGGCGCTCACCAGCGACCACACCGCCTTCAACCTGTCCTACGGGGCGTCCAAGGGCGCCCTGGACCGGATCGTGATAGCCGCGGCGCGGGAGCTGGGACCGCAGGGAATCAGCGCCAACGCGCTCAACCCCGGCCCCGTGGACACCGGCTGGATGGATGCGCAGCTGCGCCAGGAGCTGGCCGGGCGGCAGCCCGGCGGACGGCTCGGCACCCCCGCGGACGTTGCCGGGACGGTGGCGTTCCTGCTCTCGCCCGAGGGCCGCTGGATCTCCGGCCAGCTGGTCAAGGCCGACGGCGGCTTCTCCGCCTGACGCCCCTTAGCCCGGGCCCCGAACCGCTAGCGGAACGCCGGGAGACCGGTGATGTGCTGGCCCAGCACCAGGGTGTGCACCTCGTCGGTGCCCTCGTAGGTGCGCACCGATTCGAGGTTGGCCGCGTGCCGCAGCGGTGAGTAGTCCAGGGTGATGCCGTTGCCGCCCAGGATGGTCCTGGCCTCCCGGGCGATCGCAATGGCTTCCCGGACGTTGTTGAGCTTGCCGAGGGAAATCTGCTCGGGCCGCAGCTGGCCGGCGTCCTTGAGCCTGCCCAGCTGCAGGGCCAGCAGCGTCCCCTTCTGGATTTCCAGCAGCATGTTCACCAGCTTCTCCTGCGTCAGCTGGTAGCCGGCCAGCGGTTTGCCGAACTGCAGGCGCTCCTGCGCGTAGCGGAGCGCCGCCTCGTAGGAATCCCGGGCCGCGCCCATGGCACCCCAGGCGATCCCGTAGCGGGCTTCGTTCAGGCAGCTGAACGGGCCGCGCAGTCCGCGAGCGGATGGGAGCAGCGCCTCGGGTCCCAGCCGGACGCCGTCGAAGGTGATGTCGCACTGGATCGAGGCGCGCATCGAGAGCTTCTGCCGGATCGGCGCGGCCGTGACCCCGGCGGTGCCGGCCGGAACAAGGAAGCCGCGCACGCCGTCGTCGGTCATGGCCCAGACCACCATGATGTCCGCCACGGAAGCCAGACCGATCCAGCGCTTGGCGCCGTCCAGGATCCAGCCGGCGTCCTCGCCGCTGCCGTCCCGGCGGGCGAAGGTTTGCATGGCGGCGGGATCTGAGCCGGCGGTGGGTTCGGTCAGGGCGAAGCAGCCGATCGCCTCGCCCGCGGCCATGCGCGGCAGCCACTGCTGCTTCTGGTCCTCGGAGCCCCACAGGTGGATGGCGGTCATGGCCAGCGAACCCTGAACCGAGACGAACGTGCGGATGCCGGAGTCCCCTGCCTCCAGCTCCATCGCGGCCAGGCCGTACTCGACGGCGGAACGGCCCGGGCAGCCGTAGCCCTCCAGCTGCATGCCCAACACGCCCAGCTCGCCGAGCTCCGGGGCCAGGTCCAGCGGGAACACGCCCTCGTCGAACCACTCGGCAATCCCGGGCCGGATCCGCTGCCGGGTGAAGTCGCGGACCTTCTCCCGGACGGCCAGCTCCTCGGAGCTGAGCAGGGAATCGATGGCGAGGACGTCGGAGACGTCGGACACTTCGGCGGGTCGGCTCATGCGGCCATCCTACGGCCGGGCGCCGTCGACCGCGGGCTCCGTCCGCGTGGGCCGGACGAAATAGTCCCGCGTGGCGGGGGCGAAGCGGCAGACGGCGGCGAGGACCACACCCAGTGCCAGCAGCACTACCCCGCTGACGAAGGCCCCGCCGACGCCGAAGATGGTGGTGTTGCCGTAGCCCGGGTCCCACATCTGCACCGCGGAGACCACGAACGCTGCCGTCAGCGCCACGGCCCCGACGGCGGGCAGGATCCCGCGGAACCACAGGCTCCGGGCCGAAGCGCGCAGGGTCCCGCGGAAGTACCAGACACAGGCGAACCCGGTCAGGGCGTAGTAGAAGGCGATGAAGAGGCTGATCGAGCTGATCGAATCGGCCAGCAGGTTCTGGCTCAGGATGCTCATCAGCACGTAGTAGCCCACCGCCGCGGCGCCCATCACCTGGGTGGAGAACCCGGGGGTCTGGTTGCGCGGGTGAACGTGGGCGAAGCGCCGGGGGAGCGCGCCGTGCACGCCCATCGAGAGTGTGCCGCGGGCCGTCGGGAGGATAGTGGTCTGGGTCGAGGACAGCACCGAGGCAAGGACCGCGACCACGATCAGCCAGCCCCAGGGGCCGAGTACGGTGTCCTTCATCGCCAGGAAAACGTCGCTGCGGTTGGCCTCGTTGCCCAGCCCGATCCCGTCCGTGCCGACCGAGGCATACATCATCACCAGCAACGCCACCGAGACATAGATCGCCACCAGGACCACGGCGGAGAGCACCGCGCCGCGGCCGGGAGTGGTGGCCGGGTGCTCGGTCTCCTCGTTGACCGCCAGGCAGGTGTCCCAGCCCCAGTAGATGAACAGGGCCAGCAGCACCCCGTGCACCGCAGCGCCCGGATCGGTGACGAGCGCCGCCGGGTTGAACCAGGCCGGGTCGAACGGCTGGCCCGAGGCTGCGGGGCTGCCGGCGGCGATCTGGACGATCAGGGCCACGGCGAAGATGCCGAGGGACACGTACTGGACGTAGGTCAGGGTGCGCTGGACGTGCTCGCCCAGCCTGATTCCGCGATAGTTCACCAGGGTCATGAAGACGATGAAGACGACGCCGGTGGCCGTTACCACCAGCGGGTTGCCGGCGAGCGACCCGTCGCCGATCAGCAGCCAGAGGTACTGCCCGGCGACCTGGGCGAGGTTCGCCAACACCACGATCCCTGCCAGCGCCACGCCCCAGCCGCCCAGCCACCCGGCCCACGGGCCGAAGGCGCTGCGGGCCCAGGTGAAGGTGGTGCCGCAGTCCGGCATGGCGCTGTTGAGCTCGCGGAAGGCGTACGCGATGAAGAGGACCGGAATGAAGCCCAGGAGCAGGATCAGCGGCGTCGCATTGCCGTTGACGGCCATGATCAGGCCCAGGGTGGCGGCGAGGGAGTACACCGGGGCCGTTGAGGCCAGGCCCAGCATGACGGAGTCGCCCAAGTCCAGGATGCCGGCGCGCAGGCCCTTGGCCGGGACGGCTTCCGCGGCTCCGGGCGCCGCCGTGGAGGGGATGGTCATAGCGCGATACCTGCCTTGGTGGAGTTCTGGCCGGCCGGGGGAGCGGGGGCCGGGGCGTCAATGGTGTTGGGGACGAAGCGGCAGAAGTAGTCGGTGACAGGGCCGTCGGATTCGCGGATCCCGCAGCCGACCGATTCGCCGTCGACCACCCACAGCCCCAGCACCGGCCGGTTGCCGTCGAAGTCCGGCAGGGCATGGAACTGCTGGTAGCACCAGCCCTCCCGGCCGTAGTCCCCGGGCTGCTCCAGGCTGAGGCCGTCGGCGTGGATCCGGATGTTGTCCCCCTCCCGGCCGTGCAGCGGTTTGGCGACCCATTCCCGCAGCGGGCCCGGGCCGTCCAGATAGGCTGGCAGCAGGTTGGGGTGGCCGGGGTAAAGGTGCCACAGCGCGGCAAGGAGTGCCTTGTTGGAGAGCAGCATCTTCCACGCCGGTTCCACCCAGCGGGGATTGGAGGCCCGCTGGAAGAGCCGCTGGCCAAACGGTTCCTTGATCATCAGCTCCCAGGGGTAAAGCTTGAACATGGTGCTGATCAGGTAGTTGTCCAGGTCCACGAACCGGTTGAGGTTGGGATCCCAGCCGATGTCCGACATGTTGATCCCAACGGTGCTCCAGCCGGCCTGCTCGGCCACGTCGCGCATGTACGCGGCGGTCATCCAGTCCTCGCCGGATTCCTCCTCCTCAGCGTGGGCCACGTGCAGGGTGCTCATCCCGGTCCGGTACTGGAGCTTGCGCCACTGCCGGATCAGGGCCTCATGGATGCCGTTCCACTGGTCCTTTTCTGGGTGGACGTCCTGCAGCCAGAACCATTGGGCGACGGCGGCCTCGATCAGGCCGGTGGGGGTGTCCGCGTTGTACTCGAGCATCTTCGCCGGGCCGCCGCCCCCGTCGTAGACGAAGTCGAAGCGGCCGTAGATGTCCACGTCGCCGGCCTGCAGCGATGCGGCCGCCAGCTCGAGTGCCTGCGGGCCGATGCCGATCCCGCCCATCGCCCCGGTGGCCAGGAACTTTGCCGCCTCCAGGCACATGAGGTGCATCTGCTCGGCAGTGGTCTCCAGCGTCTCCACCTCGTCCATGGTGAATTCGTAGTAGGCGTCCTCGTGCCAGTACTCGAGGGTTTTCCCGTCGGGAAGCTCGGTGGTGGAAAACACCAGGCCCTGTGATTCGATCCGGGCCTTCCAGTCCGGGCGGGGTGTGGAGTGCAGCCGTTTCATCCCTAGCCTCCCGTGCTTCCGCCCTTGGCGCTGCCGCCGAAGCCGCCGCGGCTGACCGTTCCGCCCTTGGAGCTGTAGCCGGTGGAGGCCTTGGCGCCGGAGGGGACGGTTTTGCTGAAGCTGGGGTAGGCGGAGCGGTTCTGGCCGATGCCGGGGACGCTGGCGCCGCGAGAGTAGAAGTACCAGGCGTAGATGCCCGAGCTGCGGCCGGCGGTGCTGCTGTTGCCGCACTGGGAGTCGTCCACGCGCTCGCCGGTCTCGTCGTTGAAGCAGACCTGGGCGTAGTCGGCGTCGTCGCCGCCGCTGGAGACCATGGCGGTGATGGTGCCGGCCAGCAGCGCGGTGACACCGAGGCCGACGACGACGGTGCGGCGCTGGGAGCGCTTCTTCCGCGCCGCTGCGGCGCGCTCGCGGTCCCGCTCGAACGGATCGAACACGGCGGTGGGGCCGGCCTCCGCCTGCCCCTGAGCCGGTGCGGGGTTGGTACCGGCCTGATCCAGCAGTTCGGACCGGAGTTCGGGCTGGGGGACCTGCCAGGGTGGCGGCTTGGGACCCTTCCCGGGCGTGGTCGCGTCGCCTTGATTGGCAGCCTTGTCAGCGGCCCGGTCGCCTGCCGGCTCCCCGGGCTGGTCCGCGGCGCTGCGCCCGCCGTCGTGCGTGTCCATGCTTCCCCCTGCGTGGTTGCTTCTCCGAATGGCGGGCCTGCGTCGGCCGGGACGGCCCGGCACTCCGGCGGACCGCGGAATTCTGAAAGCCAGCCTAACCGGCAAACAGCCGGTCCGCAGCGGATTCGACCGCTCAAAAACCCGGCCGCGCTGTCCCCGCGCCGGCCTACACTGGTGCCATGGAAACCGCATCTGTGCTTGCCGTCTGCGTGGTGCACCAGTTGCTCGGCGATGAGGGACGGCTGGGCGTCACCGCCATCGACAAGCGCCCGGTCCAGGGCCCGGTCAAGGTCCACCGGCTGGGACTGCGCGGCGACGTGCAGGCCGACCGGCTGGACCACGGCGGCGAGGACCAGGCGCTCTACGCCTATTCGCAGGACGACGCCGACTACTGGGCGGAGGAACTGGGCCGGGACATCCCGCCGGGGTACTTCGGCGAGAACCTTCGGGTGGCGGGCCTCTCCGCTACGGATGCGGTGATCGGCGAACGCTGGCGGATCGGGCTGGACCTTGAGGTGGAGGTCACCTCGCCCCGCGTTCCGTGCAGCACGTTCCAGCGCCGGGTGGGGGAGCCCCACTGGGTCAAGCGCTTCACCGAGGCCGGCCGGGTGGGGTCCTACCTGCGCGTGGTCAAGCCCGGCACCATCCAGGCCGGCGACCACATCCACCGGCTCTACGTCCCGGCGCACGGCGTCACAGTCGGCAAGTGGTTTGCCGACCCCACCCCCGAGGACGCGGACGCCCTGCGGGACGCCGAAGCGGACGGCTCCATCCGGCTGCAGCCCGAGTACCACCGGATGTTCGAGAAGCTGCAAGCCGGCCGCATGGCCTGAAGCGGGCCGTAGCCGTAGGCCTGCGCCGTGCCTAAATACGCCTTGGCCCTGGCCCCGACGGCCGGTGTGCGCAAGCTCACCGCCGTCGTCGTCGTTCTCCGTTGGCGCCCGTGCGGGGCCATGGCCTACACTTGAAACATCCCCCACTCCGGAAATCCCTAATTCCTGCCCAATTTTTGAGGCAGGACTGGTAAGTGTTGGGGCCCGCCATTGTGAGCGGGCATTTTCATAGGGAGAGCCGGCTAAAGAAAACGCTGTACAGACTGCTGGGATAGCAGCCAAGAGATGCAGCGTGAAGTCCTGCCAGGGATTGCGAAAGCGCCGGACTTCTGTGACCGGCCGGTCAAAGGATGCCCGGCGTTAGTGCGTCACGCGTTCTGCGGCTCCGCTCACCTCGGGTTGTGCCGCTTGGCCCCTATGGATGAGGAAGAATCACCTATGCCCGAAAATCAGGACCACTCCGTCGACACCGAAACCGCCACCGCGACCGGTACGAACGATGTCGAGACCACCGAAGCCACTGCCGCCGGGACTCCGGCCGAGCAGCCCGCTGAGAACGCCGGCCAGGAAGAAGAGGGCGTCAAGTTCGTCGACCTCGGCATCGATGGCCGCGTCCTCGCCGCCCTGCAGGACGTCGGCTACGAGAAGCCGTCCCCGATCCAGGCGGCCACCATCCCGCTGCTGCTCGAGGGCCGTGACGTCGTGGGCCTCGCCCAGACCGGTACCGGCAAGACCGCAGCCTTCGCGGTGCCGGCCCTGTCCCGGCTCGCCGAACTGCACGACCTGAACGGCCCGTCCCGCAAGACCCAGGCCCTGGTGCTTGCCCCGACCCGTGAGCTCGCGCTCCAGGTGGCCGAGGCCTTCACCTCCTACGCCAAGCACATCGACGACTTCACCGTCCTGCCGGTCTACGGCGGTTCCGCCTACGGCCCGCAGCTGGCCGGCCTGCGGCGGGGCGCCCAGGTTGTTGTCGGCACCCCCGGCCGCGTGATCGATCACATCGCCAAGGGTTCCCTGGACCTGTCCGAACTCCAGTACCTGGTGCTGGACGAAGCCGACGAGATGCTGCGCATGGGCTTCGCCGATGACGTGGAGCAGATCTTCCAGCAGACCCCCGAGGGACGCCAGGTTGCCCTGTTCTCCGCCACGATGCCCGGCCAGATCCGCCGGATGTCCAAGCAGTACCTGAACAACCCGGCCGAGGTGCAGGTCAAGTCCAAGACCACCACCGGCGCCAACACCCGCCAGCGCTACCTGCAGGTCATGGGCCCGCACAAGCTCGATGCCATGACCCGCATCCTCGAGGTCGAAGAGTTCGACGGCGTCATCGCCTTCGTGCGCACCAAGATGGCCACCGAGGACCTCGCCGACAAGCTCCGCGCCCGCGGCTTCCAGGCTGCCGCCATCAACGGCGACATCCCGCAGCAGCAGCGCGAACGCACCGTCGACGCGCTCAAGGAAGGCCGGATCGACATCCTGGTCGCCACTGACGTCGCCGCCCGCGGCCTCGACGTCGAGCGCATCAGCCACGTCATCAACTACGACATCCCGCACGACACCGAGTCCTACGTGCACCGGATTGGCCGTACCGGCCGCGCCGGCCGCTCCGGCGAGGCGATCCTGTTTATGACGCCGCGCGAGAAGTACCTGCTGCGCTCGATCGAGAAGGCTACCCGCCAGCCGGTGGAGCAGATGCACCTGCCCACCGCCGAGACGGTCAACACCCTGCGCCTGGGCAAGTTCGCGGACAAGATCACCGAGACCCTCGAGTCCGAGGACGTCGCGGCGTTCCGTGACCTGATCTCCTCCTACGAGGAAGAGCACGGCGTACCCGCCGCGGAGATCGCCGCGGCGCTGGCCGTCATGGCCCAGGGCGGCCAGCCGCTGCTGGTCAAGGAACTGCCCGCGGCTCCCGAGTACCAGAAGCGCGAACGCTCCAAGGACGGCTTCGGCTCCCGCGGACCGACCCGCACGCTCACCGAGGGCAACGCCACCTACCGGATCGCCGTCGGACGCCGCCAGCGCGTCATGCCGGGCTCGATCGTGGGTGCCATCGCCAACGAGGGCGGCATCTCCTCGGCCCAGATCGGCGGCATCGACATCCGCTCGGACCACTCCCTCGTGGAGCTCCCGGCGGACCTCAGCCCCGAGCAGCTGAAGGCCCTGTCCCGCACCCGGATCGGCGGCGAGCTGATCCACCTGGAGCTGGACAACGGCCGGAAGCCCTCCGGGGACCGCGGCGCAGGCCACGGCGGCCGTGGCGGCTACTCCGGCGGCAGCGGCAACTTCAAGGGCAGCGGCGGCTTCAAGCGCGAGTTCCGCAAGAACGACGGCGGCGAGCGGTCCTCAGCGGACCGCGGCGGCCGCTCCTACAGCGACCGTTCCGAGCGCAGCTTCGGCGACCGCAAGCCGCGGACCGAGGGCGGTTTCAAGCCCCGCAACAAGTGGTAACCACCTGTAGCTAAGCACTACCCGGACGGGCCGGCTCATCGCGAGCCGGTCCGTCCTTTTTTGTTCGCCCACAGAGGCCCGGTCCGGGTGCAACGTAGCCTTCGTCACATCCGGGCCTGAAGGGGTCCCGCCGTCGTTGTTTCAGAGGTCCCGGGTGCCGCTGCATCCGCTTCCTGGCGCGGATTTTGGGGGTAGCGGGCCGCCGGCTGCGCCGATTTGTTGGGAGCGGAATCTTCCGGTAGAGTATTTACTCGTTGCCCCCCTAGCTCAGTGGTAGAGCGCGTTCTTGGTAAGAACGAGGTCACCGGATCGATTCCGGTGGGGGGCTCTGAATGAGGGCCTGCGTCAAGGCGGTTTTGACCGGCTTGACGCAGGTTTTTCTCATTCGTGGCGGTGTAGCTCAGTTGGTTAGAGCGCACGACTCATAATCGTGAGGTCGGGAGATCGAGCCTCCCCACCGCTACCAGATAAGGCCCCCGGAATCTCAACAGTTCTGGGGGCCTTTTTTGTCGGGACTCGAGCCTCGTGACGGGCCTCCCCCGCACCGGCAACACAGTCCGGAACTTCGCGGTCTCGGTGCCCTCTTTGTGGGTGTGCGACTGAATTTCTCGTAATGTTGACGGTTGTTGCGTGACTGGAGCTGTCGGACTGACGCTTACACGCGCTCCAGATTATTTTTTCCCAAGCTAGCAGTTTGTATGGTCGGGTCCGCCCATGGGACGCGGCTACTACCACGGAGCGATGAGGTGTGGGCCTCAAGCTGCGTCGAAAGGAACTATGTCAGTTTCGGTTTCCCGCCCAGGCGGCCCTCCCGCACCGCTCCTTCGACGTGATGTCGTCAGCACTCGGAGACGGGGTTTCAGGACCGACATCCAAGCGCTCCGCGCTCTGGCCGTGGGCCTCGTCGTTCTCAACCACTACTGGGCCCAGCGCGTTCCGGGTGGGTACGTCGGCGTCGACGTGTTTTTCGTTATTTCCGGTTACCTGATCACGGCCCATCTGGCCAAAGAACTGCGGGCAAGTGGCAGGATCCGGCTCGCGGCCTTCTACGCCCGTCGGGTCAGACGCCTTATTCCGGCCGCCCTGCTTGTGTTGATTTCATCCGTCCTGCTTGCGGGAGCTTTTCTTCCCTACACGCGCTGGAATGCAACAGTGCAGGAGGTTCTGGGAAGTACGTTCTACGTTGAGAACTGGCTCTTGGCCGCCAAATCTGTCAATTACTCTGCAATGAACGACTCTGCCACGGTTGCGCAACACTTCTGGTCGCTTTCTGTGGAGGAACAGTTCTACCTTCTGTGGCCGCTCGGTCTGATGGGTCTCTATGTGGCGGCCCGGAAGGCGTCCAAGTCCCCGGAAGCTGTCCTGAAAGCGGCGGTCGGCGTCGTTGCCGCGGGAGGGCTAATCTGCAGCGTTTATGTTACGGCCGTGGCACCCAGCGAGGCGTACTTCGTCACTCATGTCCGGGCGTGGGAGTTCGGAGTCGGGGCGGCCGTCGCTCTGGCTGGTTCCATCCCGACGCTTACGCTGCGGGTTCGCAACCTCGCAGCACTGGCGGGTTTTGCCGTCATTCTGGCCAGTGCCGCTTCATTCGGCCGCAACACCCCGTTCCCGGGATGGACCGTCGCCCTCCCCGTACTAGGAACGGCATTAGTGATTCTTGCTGGATCCGACGGCGCACGGATGTGGCATGCACGAGTGACGGCGAGTTCTCCTGTTCAGTTTCTCGGGACAATTTCTTACTCAATGTATTTGTGGCATTGGCCGCTCATTGTCGTCGCGCCCTTTGTCCTCGGCGCGGAACCAGGTACTGGAGCGAAGCTCGGTGTGCTATTCATTGCGCTCGTGCTGGCTTGGGCCACCAAGCGCGTGGTGGAAGACCGATGGATCGAACCTCAGCCGAGCCGGGGGCGCGTCCGAGTCGTCTTCTTGTCCCTGACGGCTGGAATGGTCGCCGTTGCTCTGGCAGCTTTTGGACTGGGCCTTCTGAGTGTGGAGAAGTCGAACGAAGCCAAGGCGCTGGCGGACAGGCTGGCCGCGAATCCCTGTCACGGCCCTTCGGTGATGAACCGACAGGCGGACTGCGGAAATCCCTTCACGATTCCCGTCACGTTGCCCAACATGGGTCCTCAGAATTCCTACGCTCAATTCCCTGATGAGTGCCCTACAAACGACAACACCCTTAAAGACGGACTGCAGGGCCACCCTGCCTCCTGCGATCTGTCCGCCGGGGACCCGAAGGCTGAGACCGTCTGGCTGGTAGGAGACTCCCACGCGCAGCAATGGCAAACAGCCGTCTTCGAGTTGGCTAAGAAACGTCACTGGAAGCTGAAGTGGAGCTACTTCGGTGGCTGTCCACTTGTCGACGCCCCTTACGCCGGATACCAAGGCCAAGCAGCCGACCCGGCGAAGAAAGCCAGCTGCGAGAAATGGAGCCAGACCGTAGCCACCGCGGTGGAGCGGGACCGGCCAAGCAAGGTCTTCGTCAGCATGTTTGCTTCCGGAGAGCAGATTGACGATGGCACCGGTAGGAGCCAGCCAGCTCAGTACGCAGACGGGGTAGTCAAATACTGGAAACGATGGCTGGACGCGGGGGCCACAATTTTGCCAATCTTTGATCCTCCCCAGAATGGCGCAGTGCGCAGCCCGGATTGTGTGTCGATCCACGCATCAGACCCCGCGACTTGTGCAGTGGCCAAGGATCGGGCGCTCCCACCCGACCCGCTCCGAGCAGCAGTCGACAGAATTCAGAGCCCCCACGTGCGTCCCATAGATCTGAACGCTTACTTCTGCGACGACAGCAACTGCTATTCGGCCATCGGAGGGGTGTCTATCTATTACGACCCGGACCATCTCAACAAAGAAGTCCTCTCCGGACTGGCTTCCGCATTTGCCGATCAGGTCGGCTAGGTCTCCCCGACGTGATAGCGCAAAGGGTGCGATGGTCGGCGGGGTGGGACAGAATGGAACGATGACGAAAATTGCGATCATCGGCGGCCACGGCAAAGTGGCCTTGAAACTATCCGGCATCCTCACCCAGGACGGGTCCCAGGTGACCTCGGTCATCCGCAACCCCGAACACCGGGACGACGTCGCCGCCACCGGCGCCACCCCCCTGGTGCTGGACGTGGAAAACTCGACGACGGCGGAGATCGCCGCGGCGCTGGACGGCCACGACGCCGTCGTCTGGTCCGCCGGAGCCGGCGGCGGAAGCCCGGAACGCACCTACGCCGTCGACCGTGACGCGGCCATCCGCTCCATGGACGCCGCAGACCAGGCCGGCGTGCGCCGCTACGTCATGGTCTCCTACCTCGGCGCCGGGCCGGACCATGGCGTCCCCGAGGACAACAGCTTCCACGCCTACGCCGAGGCCAAGGCGGCTGCCGACTCCCACCTGCGCCAGAGCGGCCTGGACTGGACCATCCTGGGCCCGGGCTCGCTGACCGACGGCGAAGGCAACGGCCTGATCGAAGCCAACCCGGCCGACACCTCCGACGGGACCGGCACCGCCCGCGCCAACGTCGCGCTGGTCGCTGCCGCCGTGCTGGCGGAGCCGAAGACCGCGGGACACACCATCGAATTCCGTGACGGTTCGACTCCCGTGGCGGACGCCCTCAAGTCCCTGGTCTAGGCCGTACCGATCCCCGGGCCCGGGGGCGCAGGCGCGCCCCCGGTAGGGTGGTAGGGGCTCCCGGCCGCGCCGCAATGGCAATTGCGCCGACGGGCCGGCAGCAATCACCCCGGGGAAAGTGAGCACATGGATCTTTTGGCCCTCATTATTGGACTACTGCTGGCCACCGTCGTGGCCGTGGGTCTGGGGGACCGGCTCCGGCTGCCCTACCCGGTGCTGATGCTGATCCTGGCCGTGGCACTGACCTTCATCCCCGGCTTCCCGGAGGTGGACATCACCCCGGAGCTGATCCTGCCGGTCTTCCTCCCGCCGCTGCTCTTCGCCACCGCGCAGCGCAGCTCCTGGGCCGTCTTCCGGGTCCGCTGGCGTACCCTGCTCATGCTCGCCGTCGCCCTGGTGGTGGTCTCCACCGCCGTCGTCGCGGGGGCCGCCTGGCTGATGATTCCGAGCATCGGCATCCCCGCCGCCATCGCCCTCGGGGCCATGGTGGCACCCCCGGACCCCGTCGCCGTGGATTCCATCGCCGGCCGGGTCCACATGCCCCGCCGGCTGATCACCGTGCTGCAAAGCGAGGGCCTGTTCAACGACGCGGCGGCCATCGTCATCTTCCAGGCCGCCGTCGCCGCCTCCGTTTCGGGCACCAAGCTGGGGCCCGACGTCGTCCTCCAGTTCGCGCTCGGCGCGGCCCTTGCCGTGGGGGTCGGGATTGCCATGGGCTGGCTCACCGGCCTGGTCACCCGGCTGGTGCAGTCCATGGTGGCCCGGAGCGCCGTCACCCTGGTGGTGCCGTTCGCCGCCTACATCCTCGCCGAGGAGCTCCACGCCTCTGGCGTCATCGCAGTCGTCGTCACCGCCCTCGAGGTGCAGCGGCACTCACGGCCGCAGGACGCCGCCGAGCGGATCACCCGCACCGCCTTCTGGGACGTCGTGGAACTGCTGGTCACGGGCCTGGCGTTCGGGCTGGTGGGCCTGGAGATCCGGCAGGTCATCCACGACGAAGGCACGGCGGTCCTTGGCATGGCCGGCACCGCAGCGGTGATCTGCGTCCTGGTCTTCGCCGTCCGCTTCGGCTGGCTGGCGCTGATGTCTGGCCTGGCCCGCAGCGGCAAGAACACGCTGCGGCCGACCTCCGCCAAGGAGGTGCTGATCCTCACCTGGTGCGGCATGCGCGGGCTGGCCACCCTGGCCCTGGCCCTCGCGCTGCCGCTTACCCTGGAGGATGGTACACCGTTCCCGGCCCGCAGCGAGCTGCTGGTCATTGCCTGCGCCGTGCTGCTGGCCACCCTGGTGCTTCCCGGGCTGACGCTGCCGTGGCTGATGCGGGTGCTGAAGGCCTCGGAGGACGGGTCCGTGGAGCGGGATGCCGCCCGCCTTCTGGCCGCCCGGGCCCAGCAGGCCGCCGTCGCCGCCCTGAAGGACCATCAGCTGATGAAGGAGCTGCCGCCGGAGAAGGTGGCGCTGGTGAAGGAGAAGATGACCCGCCTGCACGCCGAGCTGCTCGACGGCAGCCTGCGCAACGAAAGCCTGGGGGACAAGCGCAAGCGTGGCCGGGAGCTGGCGATCGCGGTTCAGACCATCGCCCTGGACGCAGCCCGCCAGGAAGTCGTGGCCGCCCGGAACGAACCGGATATGGACCCCGAGGTGGCGGACCGGGTGCTGAGGCAGCTGGACCTGCGCACCATGACCATGCCGGAGTAGCAGCAGCCGCTACATCACCAGCCGCAGGTCCAGGGCGTTCGCCTCGACGTAGTCCAGGGCGTGCCGGACGGCTCCGACGGTCACGATCGTATCCCCCAGCGTGGACACGGTGACTCGCGGGGGAGTGGCGGTCAGGGCCGGCAGGGCGGCACTAATGCCGGGCAGCAGCGCGCCCGCGGAATCGGCGACGGCGCCCCCGATCACCACCTGCTCGGGGTTGATGAAGCTCGCGATCGCGGCGATCACCCGGGCCATCCGCTCGGCGAGGCGGTCGAGGATCTCCAGCGCGGCAGCGTCCCCGGCCGCGGCGTCGGCGAAGACCCGCCGGGCCCCCGCCGGACCGCCGCCGGTGGGACCCCCGGCCTCCGCCTGCCACGTCCTGGCCAGGCTCGCGATGCCCGCGCTGGAGCCCACGCCCTCCACGAGGGACAGGAATCCCATCTCCCCGGCACCGCCCGCCCGGCCATGCAGCAGCCGGCCCGATTCCAGCACCCCCGCGCCGAGGCGTTCACTGGCCAGCAGCACCACCAGGTCTGCCACCCCGGCGCCGGTTCCGCGCCAGCGTTCGCCCAGGGCCGCGAGATTGGCGTCGTTCTCAAGCCGCACCGGCCAGCCGTGCCGTTCGTGGAGGGCGGAGCGGAGCCCGACGTCGAACAGGGTCCAGAAGTGCTGGGCGGCGAGGACGGCACCCTCCCGGTCGACCGGGGCGGCGATGCCGGCCGTCACCGCCAGCACCTTCTCCGGGGTCTGGCCGGCCTCCCGGAGTGCGTCCAGGCAGGCCCGGTCCACCACGCTGACGCGCTCCGCCGCCGGGATGTCCGTGGCCCGGAAGGCCGCACTGGCCCGGCCGAGGACGGTGCCGCGCAGGTCCGCGACGGCCGCCGTCGTGGTCCCCGCGCCGATGTCGACGCCGAGGACGACGCCGGCGCGGGCATTCAGTTCAAAGCGCCGCGCGGGCCGGCCCTTGCGCGGTTTGCCGGCGGCGGCGGAGGGGGAGGCGCCTTCGCGGGCCGGGGTGTCCAGCTCCCTTAGCCAGCCGCTCCGGACGAGGTCCTCACACACGGCGATCACGGTGGCACGGGTGAGTCCGGTGGCTGCCATCAGCCCGGTGCCGGTGGCCACCTCCGTGGTCCGGACGGCGGCGAGAACCGCCTGGGCGTTGACCCGGCGGAGGGACTGCGGCGTACCGGCGGCGTGCGGCTGCGGAATCTTGACCTCCCTGTAACGCGGCACCCATAATTGAGCGGTAATAGATTTAGTTTCTATCTAAATTATGCTGTCCAAAGTATCAGACCCGGCTCTCAAAAGGACTTCACTTGTCGAACACCGCCACGCTGGCCACCCTGTCCGGATCCGACGCCGCCGCCGACCCGAACTGGTGGCGCCAGGCGTCCGTCTACCAGATCTACCCGCGCAGCTTCTCCGACTCCAATGGCGACGGCATCGGTGACATCAAGGGCATCACCGCCAAGGTCCCGTACCTGAAGGCCCTCGGCATTGACGCCGTCTGGCTCTCCCCGTTCTACCCGTCCGCCCTCGCCGACGGCGGCTACGACGTCGACGACTACCGCGACGTCGATCCCAAGCTGGGTAACCTCGCCGACTTCGACGAGATGTCCGCCGCGCTGCACGCCGCCGGGATCAAGCTGATCGCCGACATCGTCCCGAACCACTCGTCCAACCGGCACGAATGGTTCAAGGAGGCCCTTGCCTCCCCGCGCGGCTCGGATGCCCGCGAGCGTTACATCTTCCGCGATGGCAAGGGCGAGAACGGCGAGATCCCGCCCTCGGACTGGGAATCCGTCTTCGGCGGCCCCGCCTGGGAGCGCATCACCGAGCCCGACGGCACGCCCGGCCAGTGGTACATGCACATCTTCGCCAAGGAACAGCCGGACCTGAACTGGTCCAACCGCGAGATCCGGGATGACTTCCTGAAGACCCTGCGCTTCTGGTCCGACCGCGGCGTGGACGGCTTCCGCGTCGACGTCGCCCACGCCCTAACCAAGGACCTGACCGAGCCGCTGCTCTCCAAGCTGGAACTCAGCGAGGCCAACACCGGCACCGACGGCTTCATCGACGGCTCGCACCCGTTCTGGGACCGCGACGAGGTGCACGAGATCTACGTCGAGTGGCGCGAGGTCTTCAACGAATACAACCCGCCGCGCACCGCCGTCGCCGAAGCCTGGGTCCACGCGAGCCGCCGCGCCCGTTACGCTAGCCCGCAGGGCCTGGGCCAGGCGTTCAACTTCGACCTGCTGCAGGCCGACTTCGACGCCGACGAGTTCCGCGAGATCATCACCCGTAACCTCGCCGAGGCCACCGAGTCCGGTGCCTCGTCTACGTGGGTGTTCTCCAACCACGACGTCGTCCGGCACGCCACCCGCTACGGCCTCCCGCAGGGCGGCGGCAAGCACGCCAAGGGCCAGGACGGCAAGGGGTGGCTCCTCGCCGGCGCCCCCGCCGAGGAACTCGATATCGAACTCGGCCTGCGCCGCGCCCGGGCCGCCACTCTGCTGATGCTGGCGCTGCCCGGCTCTGCCTACCTGTACCAGGGCGAGGAACTGGGCCTCCAGGAAGTCGGCGAAATCCCGGACTCCGAGCGTCAGGACCCCACGTTCTTCCGCAACAAGGGCGTCGAGATCGGCCGCGACGGCTGCCGTGTCCCGCTGCCCTGGGAAACCGAGGGCAGCTCCTTCGGCTTCGGCGCCGGACGTGCCCACCTGCCCCAGCCCGAATGGTTCGGCCGCTACGCCGTCGCCGCCCAGGACGGCCAAGAGGGCTCGACCCTGGAGTTCTACCGCAAGGCCCTCAAGCTCCGCCGTGAGTTGCAGGCCTCCGAGGAACTGGAATGGGTGGAGAACAGCGACGCGGGTGTCCTGCACTTCCGCCGGCACGACGGCTGGCAGTCGGTGACGAACTTCGGCTCCGACGCCGTCGACCTGCCCGCCGGTGAGGTCCTGATCAGCAGCGGACCCCTCGACGGCGGCCGGCTGCCCGGCAACACCACCGTCTGGCTGCGGTGAGTGCCGAAGAAGTGCCCCCCGTCAAGGAACTGAACCCCGTCCAGGAACTGATTTATGGCTGCATGGGTCTGGGCGGCAGTTGGTCGGCGGAGCCGTACACCTCTGCCGACGTCGATCAGGCGGCGGCCGCGGTTGATGCCGCCCTGGAGGCCGGCATCACCCTGTTCGACCATGCCGACATCTATCGCGGCGGCAAGGCCGAGGCGGTGTTCGGCGAGGTGCTGGCACGGACGCCGGGCCTGCGCGAGCGGATCCGGCTGCAGACCAAGTGCGGGATCCGGCTGGGTGACAACGGACTCGACGCCTACTACGACCTAAGCGGCGAGGCGATCCGGGAACGGGTCAACGGCAGCCTGGCCCGGCTCAAGACGGACTACGTGGACGTGCTGATGCTGCACCGGCCGGATCCCCTGCTGGATCCGGCCGAGGTGGCCTCCGCCGTCGGCCGCCTCATGGCCGAGGGCAAGGTCCGCTCGGTCGGCGTGTCAAACATGTCCGCGGCGCAGATCGAGCTGCTGCAGGACCGGCTGGAAGCACCCGTCGTGGCCAACCAGTTGGAGATGAGTCTCGGGGCCCGGGCCTGGCTGGAGAGCACGGTCCTGGTGAACCACGCCGACGGGACGGACTACAGCTTTCCGCACGGCACCGTGGAGCACTGCGTCCGCCGTGGCATCGGGCTGCAGGCCTACGGGGCGCTGGCCCAGGGCCGGTATACCGGGGCGGCCGGCGGTGGGGATGCCGCCGCAAGCGCGACGGCGGAACTCGTCGCCGCGATGGCGGCGGAGAAGGGCACCACCGGCGAAGCCGTGGTGCTCGGCTGGCTGATGAAGCATCCGGCCGGCATCTCTCCGGTGATCGGCAGCGCCAACCCGGAGCGGATCCGCGCCTGCGCCGGTGCGGCGGACGTGGCCGCGGCCATGACCCGGCCCGAGTGGTACCGGCTCTGGATCACCGCCCGCGGCAGCAACATCCCCTAACCCATCCCACGGGCCGGCAGGCGAGGCTCTTACAAGCCCCATCTGACGGCCCGTGGGCGGCGGGAACGTGATTTTGGTCGTAATGGTCGCCCGGAACCGGGGTAGTACTTGGCGGCCGGACGTTCCGGGCGGCTAGCGTAGAGGCATGACCTCTACGACCACCGCCGGGATTGTCCGGCCCCAACGCAATGTCCCGGCCGAGATCGCCCGCTCCTGGCTGCTGGTCAACGCCATGAAGCCGGAGCTGTTCACCGAATCCTCGGAGTCCCGCGCCGACGCGATCATCCTGGACATCGAAGACGCGGTGGACCCCTCCCAGAAGGACCAGGCCCGGCAGCACGTCGTCGACTGGCTGACCGCGGGCGGCAACGCCTGGGTCCGGATCAACGACGCCACCAGCCCGTTCTGGGCCGACGACCTCGCCGGCCTCCGCGGCACCCCCGGACTGCTCGGCGTGATGCTGGCCAAGACCGAGTCCGCGGACCAGGTCACCGAGAGCTTCCACCGCATGGACGGCAAGACCCCCGTCATCCCGCTGGTTGAGTCCGCCGTCGGCATCGAGGAAGCCAACCACATCGCCAAGGCCCAGGGCGCGTTCCGCCTCGCTTTTGGCTCCGGTGACTTCCGCCGCGACACCGGCATGGCCGCCACCCCGGAGGCCATGGCCTACCCGCGCGCCAAGCTCGTCGTCGCCAGCCGCGTCGGCAACCTGCCCGGCCCCATCGACGGCCCCACGGTGGGCACCAACCACCCGATCCTGCGCGAGCAGACCGGCATCACCGTGATGATGGGCATGACCGGCAAGCTGTGCCTGGCCATCGACCAGACCCATGTCATCAACGAGGTCATCAGCCCGACGCCGTCGGACGTCGCCTGGGCCACGGACTTCATGGCCGACTTCGAGGCCAACGGCCGCGTCATCCGCGACGGTTCCGACCTGCCGCGCCTGGGCCGCGCCGAGAAGATCATGAAGCTCGCGGTAGCCTTTGGGGTGCAGCCGGCCCTGTAGCCGCGCCCGACCCGTCAGGAGACCCCGTGACCCATGCCAACGAGCTGGTTCACGGGGTCTTTTGGGATCAACCGGAGAATCCCCGCGCCGCCCTGCGCGTCCAGGACGCCGCGGGCGGCTTCCGGGACGTGGAGCTCGACGCCGGAACCCGGCTCGGGTTCCGGATCTCCGTCCCCGGCAAACACTGCCTGGGCCACCACAGGGTGCACGGCCCGGCCGAGCGGGACCACATCCCCTGCCCACGGAACGCTCACGCCGAGCGCGGAAACCAGTGCGGCCCCTGCTTCGCGGCGGACGATTCCCGCCTGATCCACGACTTCCACCGCGGCGGCCGCGTCCCGCCCGGCCTGCGGGCCTACCTGATGCAGCCGCACTGGCTCTACGTCGCCTCCTTCGCCCACGGCGCCACCAAGGTGGGCACGGCCTCCGCGCTCCGGAAATGGCACCGGCTCGCCGAACAGGGCACAGTGGCGGCACGGTACATTGCCCGGGCCGACGACGGCCGGATCGTTCGGCTGCTCGAGGACCTGGTCACCCGGGACGCCGGCCTGCCCCAACAGATCCGGTCCGCCGCCAAAGCCGCCGGCCTGGCCGACCCGCGCCCCGCGGCCGAGATCGATGCCCGCAACGCCGAGGAAGCTCAACGGGCCAGGGCGCTGCTGAGTGTGGCCGGCGGCGACGGGTACGAAGTGGTGGACGAACCCTGGACCCGGCCTGCGCTGGCGGACCTGGCCTGCGGCCACAGCCCCCGGCACCCGTACCCGCACCCCCTCGCCGCCGACGCCCACGGCTTCACTATCCGGTCCCTGAGCGGCGGGATCGCCCTCGCCGGCCTGATGGACAACGGGCCGGAGTTCGTCGTCAACCTCGGAGACCTGAAGGGACGCCTGCTGGAAACCGGGGAGCACCACTCCGACGTGCCGGCGGTCCAAGAGTCGCTCTTCTGAGCCGGAGCCTCCACACCGGGGCCTCCAAACCGGGGCGGGCCGCCCGGTCCGGCCCCGTAGAATGGCAGGGTGCTGAACGAATTCTGGGCCACCGCGCCGACCCGCTACAAGGTGCTCGTCTTCGGAGCCATGGGACTGATCGCCGCCGGCATCATCCTCACCCTGATCGGCAACTCCACCGGTAACCAGGCGCTGTCCTTCACCGCCCTCGGCGTGATCGGCGCCGGCCTCATCCTGCACATCGCCGGCATGGTGGTCCGCGGCCAGGCGATCCGCAAAAAACTCCAGCGGTAGCGGCCGCTAGGCTGGACTCATGACTATTAATCCGGACCTGCAGGGACGCAGCTACCCTGCCGCAGAGGTGTACGACGTCGGCCGGGAAAAGATCCGCGAATTCGCGCGCGCCGTTAAGGCCGCCCACCCCGCCCACTTCGACGTCGAGGCTGCCCGGTCGCTGGGCCACGCGGACCTGGTGGCACCGCCCACCTTCGCCATCATCGTCGCCCAGCGCGCCGACGCCCAGCTGATCGCGGACCCTGCCTCCGGCATCGACTTTTCCCGCGTGGTCCACGCGGACCAGCGCTTCGTCCACCACCGCCCCATCACGGCAGGGGACCGGCTGGTCGCCGAGCTGCACGTCGACGGCGTCCGCGCCATGGGCGGAGGGGCCATGATCACCACCCGCGCCGAAATCTTCGCCGTCACCGGTGACGACGCCGGGGCGGATTCCGGGCAGCGCGTCCCGGTCGCCACCACCACCTCGTCCATCCTGGTCCGCGGAGAGGGACAGTAACCATGACCCCCACTTTCACAGAACTCACGGTCGGCCAGGACCTGGGCAGCCGCACCATCGAGGTCACCCGCACGGACCTGGTCAAGTACGCCGGCGCCTCCGGAGACTTTAACCCCATCCACTGGAACGAGGCCTTCGCCACCGGTGTCGGCCTGCCCGGCGTGATCGCGCACGGCATGTTCACCATGGGCGCGGCCGTCCAGCTCGTCACCGACTGGGCCGGCGACCCCGCCGCCGTCGTGGACTTCCAGACCCGCTTCAGCAAGCCCGTCCCCGTCGCGGACACCACCGGAACGCCCGACGCCGGCGCCGTGATCGAGGTCGCTGCCGTCATCGGCGCGCTCGACGCCGAGGCGGGCACCGCACGCGTGGACCTCACCGTCGTCTCGGGCGGCCAGAAGGTCCTGATGAAGGCCCAGGCCGTCGTCAAGGTGGCCTGACCCGATGGCGCTGCCGTGACGGTCGGAACCCCGCAGGCCACCGAGATCACCCGGTGGCGCAACGCGGTGGTCGCGGCGTACGCCTTCAGCGGCGTCGCCTTCGCCAGCTGGGTGTCCCGCATCCCCGCCATCCGTGACGGGCTGGACCTGACTCCCGGCACCGTGGGCCTGCTGCTGCTCTGCATGACGCTGGGGTCCTTCGTCTCCGTGTCCGCGTCCGGGCTGATCGTGCTGCACTTCGGGTCCAAGCAGACCATCCGGATCGGCAGCATCATGGTGGGCATCGGGCTGGTGATCGCCGGCATCGGCACCTCCATCCTGGTCAGCCCGCTCGCGGTCGCGGCCGGGCTGGTGGTGGTGGGCCTGGGCACCGCCAGCTGGAACACCGCCTCCAACGTCGAGGGGGCCGCCGTCGAGCGGGCTGTGCGCCGGCACATCATGCCGCGCCTGCACGGCGCCTTCAGCCTCGGAACGGTCGCGGGGGCCGGCGCCGGAGCGTGGGCCGCCGGCGCCGGGATCCCGGTCGCCTGGCACCTGGCCGCCGTCGGCGCCCTCGTCGCCGGATCCGTGGCTACGGCCGCAACCTGGTTCCGCGCTGACGTCACCCCTGTGACCGCCGACGAACCCTTCACCCCCGCTGGCCCCGATCCCTTCGAGGACCCGTCCACCGGGCCCATCCCCGTGATCAGCCAGGCCACCCAGGACGCGGCCGCGCCTCTGGACAACAAACGCCAGATCGCGCAGGCCTGGCGCGACCGCAGGACCCTGCTGCTGGGTGTGCTGGTCCTCGGCCTGGCCCTCGCCGAGGGGGCTGCGGGGGACTGGGTGGCGCTGGCGCTGGCCGACGGCCACGGCCAGACGCAGGCCGCCGGGGCCGCCGGGTACGGATTGTTCGTCACCTTCATGACCGTGGGCCGGTTCGCCGGAACCGTGGCGCTGGACCGCTTCGGCCGGGTCCCGGTGATGCGCTGGTGCGCCGCGCTGGCCGTCGGCGGCCTCGCCCTGTTCGTCTTCGCCCCGGTGCCGTGGCTGGCCTACGTGGCCCTCGCGTTCTGGGGACTCGGCGCGTCCCTGGGCTTCCCGGTGGGGATGTCCGCTGCGGCCGACGATCCCGTGCGCGCCGCGGCGCGGGTTTCCGTGGTGTCCACCATCGGCTACGGCGCGTTCCTCTGCGGCCCGCCGCTGCTGGGACTGCTGGCCGAGCACGTGGGAATCCTGCACTCCCTGCTGGCCGTGATGGTGATGCTGGTGGTCAGTTTCCTGCTCTCCCCGGTGGCGCGGAAGGCCGCCTGACTCCTGGCCCGCCGGTCCGGTGCCAGCCGCATTCACACGCGGGTGCCGGCCTGTCTCCCCGGGCGGGCACCCCGGCTTTCGGAGGGGCCGCCGAACGCGGCTAGGCTGGAGGGGTGACCCAGACTCTGCTTTCCTCCCTGACCACCGCCGGCGTCGGCGGTCCCGCCGCCCGCTATGTGGAGGCCCGGACCGAGGCGGAGATCATCGACGCCGTCCGCACCGCCGACGCCGCGGGGGAGGAGGTGCTGATCCTCGGCGGCGGCTCGAACCTCCTGGTAGCCGACGGCGGGTTCGCCGGCACGGTGGTGAAGATCGCCTCGGAGGGGTTCACCGTCAACGCCGAGGACTCCTGCGGCGGCGTTGCCGTCGTGGTCCAGGCCGGTCACAACTGGGACGCCCTGGTGGAACACGCCGTCAGGCACGCCTGGTCGGGCATTGAGGCGCTCTCCGGCATCCCCGGCGCCACCGGCGGCACCCCGGTCCAGAACGTCGGCGCCTACGGGGCTGACGTGTCCCAGACCATCGCCGCGGTCCGCACCTGGGACCGGCAGCGGAACGCCGTGCAGACCTTCACCAATTCCGAACTGAAGTTCGGCTACCGCGACTCGATCCTGAAGCAGACCACCGTCGAGGGTTCGCCCCGCTACGTGGTCCTCACGGTCGAATTCCAGCTTCCGTTGGGACGCATGAGCGCCCCCATTCGCTACGCCGAGCTGGCCCGGGCCCTCGGAGTCGAGGTCGGCCAGCGGGCCTACTCCAACGATGTCCGCCGCGAGGTGTTGCGGCTGCGGGCCTCCAAGGGCATGGTCTGGGACGCCGAGGACCGCGATACATACTCCACCGGGTCATTCTTCACCAACCCGATCGTGCCGGCCGAGACCGCAGACCGGCTGCCGGCCGACGCGCCCCGGTTCCCCGCGGGCGCCGAAGGCATGGTCAAGCTTTCCGCGGCCTGGCTGATCGACCGGGCCGGCTTCGGCAAGGGCTTTGGCCTTGAACCGGACAGCGTGTCCGGCGGCCGGGCCTCCCTGTCCACGAAGCACACCCTCGCCATCACCAACCGCGGCGGCGCCAGCACCGATGATGTGCTGGCCATCGCCCGCGAGGTGCGCCGTGGCGTCGCCGACCGGTTCGGCATCGAGCTGCATCCCGAACCGCTGTTGATCGGCGTCGAACTCTAGCCCACGGGATCCGGGGCGGGTTCTTCCTGCCGTGCGCGGGTCTTCAGCGCCGACGCCGCCAGCGCGTGCGCCCAGCCCGCCAGCGCCATGGTGGGGTAATAGACGGCCGCGGAAAGTGTGCTGTCCCGTATCCCGCCGAAAGCATGGTTCAAGCCCAGCACCATGGCAGCGATGGATGCCGCCGTGCCCAGGGCGGTCAGCACCACCAGCACGTGGACCGAACGGGGATGCTCACGCCAGCCGCGCAGCAGCCTGATCTTCCCAGGCGCCGCAGCGACCGCCCGGCCTCCGGCCGAGAGCGAGGCGTACCCGCCGGCCAACCCCAAGATTCCCCAGATGAGATAGGGCTCCGGGTCGCGTCCGCCCGCCTCCTGGCCCAGGGCCCCCACCGTCGCGGCGGTTCCTGCTGCGACGGCAAGGGTGGCCAGCGACAGCCACAAGAGGCCGGCGCGTCCCACCCCGCCGAATAAACTCCCCACAGTCATCGGACCAGCCTACGGGGGGGCCGCGTCAGCAGCGGGCTAGTTGCGTCCCCGCCGCGGGACCACCTTGGTGAAGAGCATGAACGTGAAGCCGGAGGCGGCCGCACCCAGGAGGAACACCTGGCAGAAGGCCACGGACTGCACGCTCGGGCCGCTGCGCAGCATCAGCCCGGCGCACGCGAACGCCACCGCTCCGGCCAGCAGGGCCAGGGACCCCAGCAGCAGGCTCTGCACCGTGGCGGGGAACGCGGCGCCCGGGTCCAGCTCCAGGTCCCGGCGCTCCTGCTCCCTGGGGGTCCGCCGGGGCTGCAGGGTGGCGGCGGTCGCGAAGCTCACGACGGCGACGGCCATGGCGGCCACGGAGACCGTCTGGAACGTCGTCATCAGGGGGGAGAGGCGGGTGCCGCTGGCGATGGCGACGGCGAGTCCCGCGGCCATGCCCACCGCGCTGGCGGCCCAGCCCAGCAGGGCCAGCCTCCGGCACAGCGGCCGCAGCCGGGGCCACACGTCTCCCAATGTCATTGATCCAGTTTAAGGACTCCGGCTGGGCGGACGCTGGGAGGGCTCCGGGGGTTCCGCATGTTCCCGCAGGCGGACGGAGGGCGGCCCTAGGATGGTGCCATGAAACCCGCCGGTCCGCGCCTGACCCGTCCTCTGCTGGGGCGGCTCAGGCTCGTGTCGCAGGGACTGGTCGGGGCGGGCTTCGCGTCGGTTCCGGAGGCGGTGCGGACCATGACGGCGATGCAGGCCCAGGACCTGCCGGCCGCGCTCTGGGCCGTAGGCGTACGGGTCCCCGGGGCTGCGTTGGCCGACGTGCGCGGCGCCCTGGACCGCGGCGAGGTGGTCCGGTCCTGGCCGATGCGCGGCACTCTTCACCTGCTCGCTCCCGAGGACCTGGGCTGGATCCTGCAGATCACCTCCGGCCGGCTGCTCCGGAGCCTGGGCGCACGGCACCGGCAACTGGAGATCACCAGCGCGGACATCGACGCCGCCGCGGACGCCGCGCTGCAACGGGTAGCCGGGGGTGCCGCAATCAGCCGGGCTGAGCTGTTCGAGGCGTTTGATCAGGCGGGGCAATCCCCGGCCGGGCAGCGCGGCATCCACCTGCTCGCGGCCCTCTGCCAGCTGCGCCTGCTGGTCCTGGGGCCACTGGCGGGCAACCAGCAGCTGGTGGTCGCCTTCGATGACTGGATCACGGCGTCGCGGACCCTGGACCGGGCGGAGGGGACGGCCGAATGGCTGCTGCGCTACCTGCGCAGCCACGGCCCGGCCACGGAACGGGATTTCGCCTGGTGGTCCGGGATTCCGCTCACCGAGGCCCGCGTTGCGCTGGCGCAGAATAGGGACCAACTGGCGGAGCTGGAGTTCGAGGGGAACCGGTACTGGCTGGCCCCGGAAACCGCGGCGCTGCTGGCCGAGGGTGTGCCCGGCGGCCGCTCCGTGCTGGCCCTGCCGGGGTTCGATGAGTTCGTCCTCGGCTACACGGACCGGTCCGTCGTCCTCCCGGCCGACCATGCTGACAAGATCGTGCCGGGCGGCAACGGTGTCTTCAAGAAGACAATCGTGGCCGGCGGGCAGGTGGTCGGGACGTGGAGCGCCACGGCGAGTCGCGGCCGGAACCAAGGCGTCGACGTCGTCGCCGAACCCTTCGAGACCCGGGACGGACTGCGGCCCGCCGCCCGGCAATCGTTCGAGCTGCGGGCCGCGGAGTACCGGCAGTTCCTCGGGCCTTAGCCCCGGGCGTCAGAGGGTGCCGGTGGCGATCTTGAGCATGCGGCGCAGCGGTTCGGCCGCGCCCCAGAGAAGCTGGTCACCCACGGTAAAGGCGCTGATGTACTCGGGGCCCATCTCCAGCTTGCGGATCCGTCCCACCGGGATGTTCAGCGTGCCGGA
>NZ_JBFBKP010000008.1:0-92603 GCF_040702285.1 Arthrobacter sp. NPDC080086 | reverse complement strand
CTCCGATCACCGTCGGCGCCACCTCCGTGGGCGCACTGGGCGACTCCACCGCCACCACCGGCGGGACCACCGCCGGGACCGCACCGGCCGAATCCACCTCCGCGGGTCCGACAACCACCGGGGCGGACGGAATCCTCTCCGGCACCCAGGTCACCGCACCGGTCACGGCCCCGATCAACCTCGGCGCCACCTCCGTGGGAGCACTGGGTGACTCCACTGCCACCACGGGTTCCGGCAACACGGGCCAGGCAGCAGCGGGCCCCACATCGAGTCCTGCCACGACCGGCTCCGGCGGGATTCTCTCCGGCACCCAGATCACCGCGCCCATCAGCGCGCCGATCTCGCTCGGCGCCACCTCGGTGGGCGTCGGTGGCGGCTCTGCGGCCACGACGGGCAACCCGCCCACGGTCACCCCGCCGGTCGTGACTCCCCCGATGGTTACCCCGCCGGTCGTCACACCGCCATTGGTTACTCCCCCGGCGGCGGAGTCGCCTGCAGCCGTCCAGCCCGGAAACCAGGGCGCCACCGGCACCTCGCATGGCATCGTGTCCGCCGCTTCAGCGCCGTCAGGTGTCCCCGCCGGGGCCACCACGCTCGCCTACACCGGAGCCAACGCCAACGCACTGTGGCTCGCGGGCCTGTTCCTCGGCGCGGGACTGCTGATGTTGCTCGGTATGCGGCTCAAGTGGTCGGCCTAAGCAACGGCCCCAGTAAAGGACTAACCGTCCTGTGAGCTGTCCGGGGACGCCCCATGGCGTCCCCGGACATCCGCGCGCACAGGGCCAGCCAGGCTCCAGCGGTCACGAATACGCCCGGCGGAGCAGGCCCGGTAGAATAAGCGTGCAAGCTCGCGGAGCGCCCGAACCACGCCGTCCTGGAACATTCCTGTTTCATCACAGCGGGACCGGCGTGAGACGGCACCACTCCGCTGCGCCCTTACCCAACGCTCACGCACAGGAGTTGCCGGATGCCCCGGATCGTTGTCGACGTCATGCCCAAGCCCGAGATTCTGGACCCGCAGGGGAAGGCGATCGTCGGAGCGTTGCCCCGCCTCGGATTCACCGCCTTCAGCGGCGTCCGCCAGGGCAAGCGTTTCGAACTCACCGTCGACGGCGAGGTGACCGAGGAGATCCTGGCCCAGGCCCGGAACGCCGCGGAGACCCTGCTCTCCAACCCGGTGATCGAGGATGTCGTCAACGTCGAGGTCGTCGAGGCCTGAAATGACTGAACAACCCCTGATCGGCGAGGCCGTCGCGATCGCTGCCGAGCCCCGGCTCGCTGGCGCGAAGATCGGCGTCGTCACCTTCCCCGGCACCCTCGATGACCGCGACGCCGCCCGCGCCGTCCGGCTGGCCGGCGCCACCCCCGTGGCCCTCTGGCACGCGGACACCACCCTGGCCGACGTCGACGCCGTCGTGATCCCCGGCGGTTTCTCCTACGGTGATTACCTGCGCGCCGGCGCGATCGCCCGGTTCGCCCCGCTCATGTCGAAGATCATCGACGCCGCCAACTCCGAGGCCCGCCTGCCGGTCCTGGGCATCTGCAACGGCTTCCAGATCCTCACCGAGTCGCACCTTTTGCCCGGCTCCATGATCAAGAACGACCACCTGAAGTTCCTCTGCCGCGACCAGGTCCTCCGCGTGGAGAACACCGCCACGGCGTGGACCGGCGACTACACCGCCGGCCAGGAAATCACCGTTCCGCTGAAGAACCAGGACGGCCAGTACATCGCGGACGAGAAGACCCTCGACGCGTTGGAAGCCGAGAACCGCGTGGTGTTCCGCTACGTCGGCTGGAACCCGAACGGCTCCCGCCGCGACATCGCCGGCATCACCAACGAGGCGGGCAACGTGGTGGGCCTCATGCCGCACCCCGAGCACGCCATCGAGGCGGGCTTCGGTCCGGAGAACGGCTCCGGCACCGGGGGCCTGGGCTTTTTCACCTCTGTCCTGAACAAGATCGTGGGAGACAACAAATGACCGAGACCCCCGCCGTGGCCAAGCCCGCGGAGTCCGGCAAGAAGTTCAACATCGACACGGTGGAGAACGCGGCCAGGACCCCGGACACCGAGCTGCCCTGGGCCGAGCTGGGCCTGAAGCAGAACGAGTTCGACGAGGTTGTCAAGGTCCTCGGCCGCCGCCCCACCGGCGCCGAGCTGGCCATGTACTCCGTCATGTGGAGCGAGCACTGCTCCTACAAGTCCTCCAAGAACCACCTGCGCCAGTTCGGCGAGAAGGTCACCGAGGAGATGAAGAAGGACATGCTAGTGGGCATCGGCGAGAACGCCGGTGTCACCAACCTCGGCGACGGCTGGGCCGTGACCTTCAAGATCGAGTCGCACAACTCGCCCTCCTTCGTGGAGCCTTACCAGGGCGCCGCGACCGGCATCGGCGGGATCGTCCGCGACATCATCTCGATGGGCGCCCGCCCCGTGGCCGTCATGGACCCGCTGCGCTTCGGCGCGATCGACCACCCGGACACCGCCCGCGTCATGCACGGCGCCGTGGCCGGCATCGGCGGCTACGGTAACTCCCTGGGCCTGCCGAACATCGGCGGGGAGATGGTCTTCGACTCCGTTTACCAGGGCAACCCGCTGGTCAACGCCCTCGCCGTCGGCGTCATGCGGCATGAGGACATCCGCCTCGCCAACGCCTCCGGCAAGGGCAACAAGGTTGTCCTGTTCGGTGCCCGCACCGGCGGCGACGGAATCGGCGGCGCGTCCGTGCTGGCGTCCGAGTCCTTCGACGACACCAAGCCCTCCAAGCGTCCGGCCGTGCAGGTGGGCGACCCGTTCGCGGAGAAGGTCCTGATCGAGTGCTGCCTGGAGCTCTTCAAGGGTTCCCTGGTGGAGGGCATCCAAGACCTCGGCGCTGCGGGCATCTCCTGCGCCACCTCCGAACTGGCGTCCAACGGCGACGGCGGCATGCAGGTCGAGCTGACCTCCGTGCTGCTGCGCGACCCCACCCTGACCCCGGGCGAAATCCTGATGTCCGAGTCGCAGGAACGCATGATGGCCGTGGTCACCCCCGAGAACGTCGAGGCGTTCGAGGCCGTGATGGACAAGTGGGCCGTGGAGTACTCCTGGCTGGGCGAGGTGACCGACACCGGCCGCCTGATCATCACCTGGGACGGCGAAGTGATCGTCGACGTCGACCCGCGCACCGTCGCCCACGACGGCCCGGTCTACGACCGCCCCTACGCCCGTCCCGAGTGGCAGGACTCCGTCCAGGCGGATGCCTTCACCGGCTCCGTGCAGGACGCCGGCCGCCCGGCCGCCCCGTCCGAGCTCGCTGCGGCCGTCACCGAGCTGGTGGCCTCGCCGAACATGTGCAGCAAGGCCTGGATCACCAACCAGTACGACCGGTACGTCGGCGGCAACACCGCCATGGCGTTCCCGGACGACGCCGGCGTGGTCCGGGTGGACGAGGAGACCGGCCTGGGCGTGGCCCTGGCCACCGACGCCAACGGCCGCTACACCTACCTGGACCCGTACCAGGGCGCGCAGCTGGCCCTGGCCGAGGCGTACCGCAACGTGGCCACCTCCGGCGCCATCCCGATGGCCGTCAGCGACTGCCTGAACTTCGGTTCCCCCGAGGACCCGGACGTCATGTGGCAGCTCGCCGAAGCCATCCGCGGCCTCTCCGACGCCTGCATGGAGCTCGGCATCCCGGTCACCGGCGGCAACGTCTCGCTCTACAACCAGACCGGCACCACCCCCATCCACCCCTCCCCCGTGGTGGCGGTGCTGGGCAAGCTCGACGACGTCGCCCGCCGCACGCCGTCGGGCTGGCGTGAGGACGGCCAGGCGATCTACCTCCTCGGCACCACCGGTTCCGAACTGGACGGGTCCGAATGGGCCAACATGCGCGGCCACCTGGGCGGCCGGCCGCCGAAGGTTGACCTCGCCGCCGAGCGCGAGCTGGGCCAGATCCTGATCAACGCCTCCCGCGACGGCATGGTGGACTCCGCCCACGACGTCTCCGAGGGCGGCCTCGCCGCGGCCCTGGTGGAATCCTCGCTGCGCTACGGCGTCGGCGCCCGGATCTCGCTGCAGGACGTCATGGACCGCGACGGCGTGGACCTCTTCACCGCGCTGTTCTCCGAGTCGCAGGCGCGCGCCGTCGTGGCCGTGCCCCGCTCGGAGGAGATCCGCTTCAAGGACATGTGCACCGCCCGCGGCTTCGCGCACGTCCGGATCGGCGTCGTCGACGCCGAGGGCGGCACGCTGGAGATCAACGGCGTGGACACCCTGAGCCTGGACGCGCTCCGCGAGGCGCACGAGGGGACACTGCCGAAGTACTTCGGCTGACGCTCACCCACCGCCTGAACTGAACGGCCGCCCCTCCACTGGAGGGGCGGCCGTTCGGTTTTAATCAAGGTCGCGCTTCAGGCGGTACCCGGCATCAGCGGGTCATCGACGCCGGAGGCATGGCGAATGGGGCGCCGGGATAGCGTTGCGCCGCGGCGTCCATCAGCCGGCCCCACTGGCCGCCGGCGATGTCCGCGCCGTCCACGCCCACGTAGTAGCGGCCGTTGATGGTGATGTCCTGGTTCACCCAGCGCGGTCCGATGCCCTGGTAGCTGCCGAACCAGGACGCCGTGGTGATCCCGGAGGTGCCGCCCACGGTCCAGGTCATGGTGTTGCCGTCCGTGGTGCCGGTCTTGGCGAAGATGTCCGTGGCCTTGGAAACCGGGATGTTGTAGCCGGAGCCCCGGGTCAGCACGTTCTTCAGCGCGTAGGTCACCCCGGCCGCGACGTCCGGATCGACGGCCTGCTGGCAGTGCGCGTCCGGGACCGGGTACGTCTTGCCGTGCGGGCCGGTGACCGATTCGAGGGCGATCGGGTCGCAGTGCTCGCCGCCGGCGGCGAAGGTGGCGTAGGCGTCGGCCATGGTCAGCGGTGCGACGTCCTGGGTGCCGATCAGGCTGGCGATGCTGGAAACGTCGTAGGGCTTGTTGGTGTGTCCGTCGGCGACGCCGGCCGCCGTCGCCATTTTCTGGATGTTGCAGAAGTCCAGCTGCGCGGCGGACTGGAAGGTGATGGTGTTGATCGACTGGTAGAGGCCCTGGAGGACGCTCATCCTGACGTAGTGGTTCGCGTCGTCGTTGGGCAGGAGGTGCGTCCCTGCCGCCGGGTCATAGGATCCGGTGGTGCGGCCGCAGGAGTTCTGCCAGGGGTAGCCGGGCCGGTAGAGGCGCACCGCGCCGTCCAGGACGGTGCCCATGGACTTGCCGGCGCGCAGCCACTCGGCGAAGACGAACGGCTTCATGGTGGAGCCGATCTGGAAGCCGCCGGCGCCATCGAGGGGCTGGCCGTTGGCGTCCCGTTCGGGCAGCGCGAAGTTGCCGGTGTAGTTGCCCGGACCCGCCGTGGGGTTGTAATTGGTGTTCTGCGCCATGGTCAGCACCTTGCCGGTGCCGGGCTGGACGCTGACCAGGGACGCCCCGCGCTGCAGCGGGTCGGTGGCGGACATGGAGGCGTTGACCTGGTCCTGGGCCACCTTTTGCAGCGCCGGGTCCAGGGTGGTGCGGATCGTCAGGCCGCCCAGGTAGAGCAGCTTCTTCCGGGCGTCCTCGTCGGGCCCGAAGGCCGGGTCGTTGAGGATCAGCCGCTGGACGTAGTCGCAGAAGTAGGGCGCGGAGACGGCACCGGCGCAGCCCTGGCTGGCCGGGTGGACGTTGAGGCCGATCGGTGCCTTGACCGCCGCGTCGTGGTCGGCCTGGCTGATCTTGCCCTGCTGGAGCATCTTGTCGAGGACCTCGTTGCGGCGGGACACCACGTGGTCCGGCTGGGTGAGCGGGTCGTAGTAGACCGGGCTGTTGACGACGCCGGCCAGCGCCGCCGCCTGCGGCAGGGTCAGTTGCGCGGCGCTGACGTTGAAGTATTCGTGGGCGGCGGCGTCGATCCCGTAAGCGCCGTTGCCGAAGTAGACCACGTTGAGGTAGCCCTGCAGAATCTGGTCCTTGGAGTAGGTCTTCTCCAGGGCGATCGCGAGCTTCATCTCCCGCAGCTTGTCCCCCACCGTCTTGGCGTAGCCGAGCTTGACGTCCTCGCTCTTCCCCTGCGCCACGAGGGATTCGATGATCATGTTGTTGACGTACTGCTGGGTGAGGGTGGACGCGCCCTGGCGGCCACCCTGCGCGGTGGCGACGAGGGCGCGCAGGATGCCGGTGGTGTCGATGCCGCCGTGCTGATAGAAACGGGCGTCCTCGATGGCGACGATGCCGTCCTTGATGAAGGGGGACATCTTGTCCAGGCTGACCGGCGCCCGGTTCTCCGCGTAGAAGGAGGCGATGACGGAACCGTCGTTGGCCAGGACGGTGGAGGTGGCCGGCGGGGCGTTGAGGTTCAGGTCATCGGGGAGCTTGTCGAACATGCCGATCGAGTCGCTGACCACCGCGCCCGCCATGGCGGTGGCGGGGATAAAGAGACCGGCCACCAGCACGCCGCACACGGTCCCGGCCGCGATGAAGGCCAGGACCGCACGCCAGAGGGATCGCCTAGCGGGCATCGGGATGTTCCCGGGTCGCGGGGGCGGTCTCGGCGTCGCCGGCGGTCTTGGCGTCGACGGCGGAGGGGGCGTCGCCAGCGGACGGGGCGTCGACGGTAGAGGGGGTGTCAAGAGCGGGAGGTGCGTCGGCGGCGGGAGGCTCGTCACCGCCGTCGGGCGCGGCGCCCGGGATCGCCGCCGAAGGCTTCCGGCGGAAGGTCAGCAGGAAGCCCGCCACGCCGCCAAGGAAGATCAGCGCGGCCACCCAGGTGTTGACCCGGAGCCCCAGGATCAGGTTGGCGTAGTCCGAGCGCATCAGTTCGAAGGCGAAGCGGCCCGCCGTGTATCCGGCGACGTAGAGGGCGAACACGCTGCCGGCTCCGAGCTTGAAGCGGCGGTCCAGGAAGAGGATGAGCAGGGCGACGGCGACGCACCAGAGTGACTCGTACAGGAAGGTCGGCTGGAAGTAGCCGAGCACCACGGCGGCGCCGGAGGGATCGGTGACCGCGTTTCCGGCGGCGTCCATCTGGTGGATCTGCAGCTTCCACGGCAGGGTGGTGGGGTCGCCGTAGAGTTCGTTGTTGAACCAGTTGCCCCAGCGGCCGAGGGCCTGGGCAAAGAGCACGCCGGGCGCCACGGAATCCAGGAAGGCCACGAAGGACACCCCGGCCCGGCGGCAGCCGATCCAGGCGCCCACGCAGCCGAGCGCGATCGCTCCCCAGATGCCCAGGCCGCCGTCCCAGATGGCGAAAGCATTCCAGGGGTTCCGGCCGGGCAGGAAATACAGCTCCGGGTCGGTGATGACGTGGTAGGTCCGGCCGCCGATGATCCCGGCCGGGACAGCCCAGACGCAGATGTCCAGGACCTGGCCGGGCAGGCCTCCGCGGGCGATCCAACGGCGGGACCCCAGCCAGATGGCCACCGCGATGCCGGCCAGGATGCAGAGGGCGTAGAAGTGGATGGTCAGCGGTCCCACGTGGAAGGCGCTGACGGTCGGGGACGGGAAAAACGAATCTCCGGCGGTCATGGCGGTCCTGTCTAAGAAGTGCGCGGCACGGTAATTGGTTCTGCCACAGAACTATTCTAGGTCTGACTCTATCCGGCTAAACTGGGCGGATGATGAGGGCCGTGGAATCCGCACCGGAGGCAGCGGCCCGCCGGGACTCCGGCGCGTGGTCCCTGACCGGCGTGATCACCCGCCTGCGCAGGGTGCTGCGCTCCAGCGTGCGGCAGGAGTTTCCCTGGGAAGCGCTGCCGATGGCCCAGGTGGAGGTCCTGCAGCGGCTGGCCGAGGAACCGGGAATCGGCGTGAGCGGGCTGGCTTCGCGGCAGCGGCTGGCCGTCAACACGGTGAGCAACCTGGTCCAGCAGATGGTGGTGTCGGGGCTGGTGGAGCGGCTGACCCGGCCGGGCGACCGGCGTTCGGTGACGCTGACCCTTACCGAGCGGGGCGCCGCGGTCCTCGCCGCCTGGCAGGACGCCAATGACCGCCGCCTGGGCGACGCCCTCCGGCGGCTGCCCGAATCCTCGCAGCAGGCCATCGAGGACGCACTTCCGGCACTGGCCGCCCTGGCCGCCCTGTTGGAGGCGGAGGACCGGGAACCCGACGGCGGCGGCCTGCCTTCCCGGGACCCCGCGCCCTGAGGCCGTGCGCCCTGAGGCCCCGCGCCCTGGGGCCGCGCGCCGGGCCTAGTCGTCGCTGCGGAGTTCGCGCTGGCGGGCGCTGAGGAGTTCGACCTCCGGCCGGGCCGCGACGAAGCGTTCGACGGCGGCCAGCACCTCGATGAGGTGGGCGCGGTCCGCGGCGACCAGTCCGGCGCCCACCAGGGCCCTGCGGTACTGGTCCTGGTAGCCGGCCTCCGTGACGGAGATGTCGAAGCGCCGCTTCAGCTCCGCCAGCAGCGGCCGGACCACGGACCGTTTTTCCTTCAGGCTGTGCACGTCGCCCAGCAGAAGGTCGAACTCGATCCAGCCGATCCACATGGCCCCAGCGTAACGCCCGGGCTAGATGGTGAGCTCGCCCATCCGGTCCCAGCCGTCGCCGTCGATCTGGCGGCTGATGATCCGGGGCGTCTCCACCAGGGCCTGGGGCATGTCCTCCATGGCCTTTTTGAAGTGGGCGCTGTTGACGTGGTCTCCGGCGGCGTCGTCCTTGAAGGCCTCGACGAGGACGAACTCGTTCGGGTCCTCGACGCTGCGTGACCACTCGAACCAGAGGTTGCCGGCTTCCTTGCGGGTGGAGGAGGTGAAGTCCTCCACGAGGCCGAGCCAGCGCTCGGACCAGTCGGGCTTGACCTTGAATTTGACGACGATGAAGATCATGGACGGTCCCTTTCGGTACGGATACGGTCTTTCAGTATTTCAGTTGGGCCGGTCTGCCCGCTGCCGGTCAGCCGGTCAGCAGGCGCCGATGGCGGCCCGGGCGAGCTCCTGCTGCCGGGGCGTGCCGACCCGTTCGGCCCACTGCTCGGCCAGCTGGAATTCGACCATGGCCTCGGTGCAGCGGCCCGCCTCGTGCAGCGACCAGCCGAGGTTGTTGTGCAGTGCCACCAGCCACCGCCGGGTGCGTTCGTCGCCGGCGGTGGAGGCGTACTCGAGGGCGCTGCGGGTCCAGGTTTCGGCGTGGGCGGTGTCCGCGATGGCCAGCATGTGCAGCGCGTCCACGGCCAGGAAGTCCTCGCCAAGGTGGTCCGCGAGTTCCGCGGCCTGCTCGAAAAGGGGAACGGCCATCTCGGGGTGGCCGCCGGAGTTGAGCACCCGGCCGCGCTCGAGCAGGACCCTCACCGCCACGGTGGGTTCGTCGGCGTCGACCGCGTCCAGCAGTGCGTCGGCTTCCTCGTACCGGCCCTGCAGCCCGATCGCCCGGCCCAGCTGGGTGGCAAGTTCGGCGCGTTCATCGGCGTCGAATGCCGGGTCCTCCAGTGCCTCCCTGAAGCGGGCTTCGGAGAGCCCGGGATTGTCGAAGTTCCAGATCAGGTCCAGGTTCTGTTGGTTCAGCATCCACTCACTCCTGCTCGGTTCACGCCGGCGGCCAGTTCCTGTGCACTCCTAACGTACCGGGAAGTGACCAGCCGGCGCGCCCGGTCCGTGACGGGACGGCCGGCGGCGTAGAACCAGGTGGACGGGACACCGAAGGCGGTGATGGTGATCAGCACCCGGCCGGCCTCATCCAGCGAGATCTCGAAGGACTCCTCGCCCCGGACGGGGTGCCCGGGCAGGGTGCCGTAACCGAATCCGGCCGACTGCGGGCCGGCCCCGGGGCGGGGCGGGTGCACCCAGACCACCTCGCAGGGAGCGTCGACGCGGAACGGGCCGACGCCGAAGCCGCTGACCACCCGGACGCCGGAGGCGACGTCGGATTCGGCCCGGACCCGCAGCCCCGCGCCGCGGTGCAGCTGCCAGGTCATCAGGCCGTGCACCGCCCGGCGGTAGGCCGCCTCCCCGTCGCCGATGTGGGCCCGGGTGACGATGCCGTTGCCATCCGCGGGAAGCCGGCCGCTCTCGGTGGCACCGACGCCGGAATAGGTAAGCTCGCCCGCGGCGATCCGGTCCCCGCCCCTCACGGCCGGTCCCCGATCCGGTCGTTGCCCCGGTCCCCACCCCGTGCCAGCCGGGACCAGCCCAGTTGCGCCTGCTGGGCCCGGCTCAGGGTGGCCACCACCAGGTCGTAGGAATCCTCCACCATGTCCCGGATCATGTCGTCCGGGAGCGCACCGTCCAGCCGGACGCCGTTCCAGTGCCGCTTGTTCAGGTGCCAGGCTCCGGTGATCTCCGGGTGCACCTGCCGGAGCTGTTCCGCGAGCGCCGGTTCGCATTTGAGGCTCACGCTGAAGTCCTCCGGGTCCATGGCGGACAGGGCGAAGACCTTCGCCTGGTGCCGGGCCCCGCCGGCAATGGCGGCGCGGACCTTGAACACGGCCATCTCGGGCCCGAACGGGTAGTCCTCGAAGGCGCCGGGGAAGCCCAGGCAGATTTCTCGCAGTGCGGCCGCATCCATGGTCCGAGCTTACGTCCGGGGCCGGACAGCGGGCAGCCCGGACCCGGGAGGCTAGGTCTCCGCGGTGAGGCTAAGCCGCCCCGGTGTGCTGAAGCGGCGCGGCTGGATGGACGCTACTCCCCCGCCGCCGGCGCCTTCGGCGCGTCGCCGATGCTGTGAAGCCCCTCCGGTGTGGTGCCGTTGACCTCGTAGTCGCCCAGGATCCGGGCCTTGAAGACCGCCGGGTTGTGCGTGGCGACCGTGCGGGCGTTCCGCCAGTGCCGGTCCAGTGCCTTGGCCTTCGAGGTGGCGGAGGCGCCGGTGACGTCGAAGAGCTGCTGGGCTGCCGACTGCACCAGCTCGGGGACCAGCAGCTGCGCCTTCCCCACGGCCGCCTCTCCCCTGCTGTACCGCTCGGCGGGGGCGAGGTCCAGGCCCGGATCGGCGGCGGCGTCGAGCTCGCGGGCGGCGGCCAGGACCACGGACTCCGCGGCGAAGACCTTGGCGGAGAGCTGCCCCACGAGTTGCAGGATCAGCGGGTCGTGCCGGAACAGCTCGCCCGAGCCGGTGTTGAAGGTGCGTTTCCGGTCCCGGACCAGTGCCCTCGCATCCGCCAGGGCCGCCCGCCCGATCCCGGCCAGCACCGCCAGCAGGACAAGCTGGAAGAAGGCCGGTTCGTGCGTGGTGGACACCGAACGCTGGATGATGTGCTCCGCGGGCACGGCGACGTCGCGGAAAATTGTGGTGCCCGTCCCGGTGAGCTGCTGGCCGAACCCGTCCCAGTCGTCGAGAATCTCCACCCCGGGCGCCGTGGTGCTAACGACGGCGTATTGGCGGCCCTCCCGGCCCGCGGTACTGGCCGTGACGGCGATCCACCGGGCGAAGATGGTCCCGGTGGTGTAGAACTTCCGGCCGTTGAGCACCCAGTCCGGTCCGGACGGGGTCAGCGTGGTTCCGGTGGCGCCGAGGACGTTGCCGGACTGCTCGGTGGCCGCATTGCCGAAGATTTCGCCGGCCACCACCCGCGGGTACCAGCGGTCCTGGAAGCCGGGGCCCTCCAGGCCCACGGTCTCCACGAACGCGAAGTGCGAGCGGTACAGGTGCGCCACCGAGGAGTCGGCCTCGGCCAGTTCCACCAGCAGCCGGAAGAACGGCTCGAAGCCGATCCCGTCCCCTCCGTGCTCCACGGGGACCCGCAGCCGGCCGAACCCTGCCTCGTTGAGCCAGCGGACCTGCTCGAAGGGCAGGACGCGGTCCCGCTCCCGGTCCAGGGCGCCCTCGGCGATCCGGGCGAAGACCGGGCGGAACCGCCCGGCCAGGGCCTGGTAGCCGTGCTCCGTGGTGGCGCCCGCCGCCGTCGTCGTTGTTTCTGTTGAGGTGCTCATCGCGTCTCCTGTTCCCCGGGCCGGCTAGAGTTTCGCCGCGTCGGCGGCCGGGTCCTGATCCCACGGCGTGGGCAGGATTCCGTTCTGGTAGCCGGCGAACCAGGCCTTGACCTCGGGCGACTGGTAGGCCTCCTTCAGCGCGGCCGCCTTCTCGGTGCCGGCGAACTCGGGCCGCCCGGCAACGACGATCCGGAAGGGGACCTGGTTGGCGTCGGGCTCGAAGGCCAGCGCGTCGGCCCGGGTGTGCTTGGCGTCGGCCGCCATCCGGGCGATCAGGAAGCCGGCGTCGACGTCCGGGAGGGTCTTGGCCAGGGACTGCTGGTCCACTTCCACAAACTGCAGCTTCTTCGGGTTGGCGGTGATGTTCTTCTGCGAGGTGTGGATGACGGTGGCGTCGGAGAGCTCCAGCAGCCCGGCGTCGCGGAGCATGAACAGGGCGCGGCCGTTGTTGGCCGGGTCCACGGGGATGCCGATCTTGGCCCCGTCGGGGAGCTCGCTGAGGGACTTGTACTTGTCCGACCAGATCCCGCCGGGCGCGCTGTAGACGTAGAACAGGCCGACGTTGGAGAGGCCCTTGTCCTGGTTGAACTGCTTCAGGTAGGCATTGTGCTGGAAGAAGTTGGCGTCGAATTCACCGTTCGCCACCGCCAGGTTGGGCTGGATGATGTCCGTGACGTAGGTGGGCTCCAGCGTCCAGCCCTTGGCCTCGAGGAGCTTCTTAGCGATCTTCGTTGGCTCCTGGTACGGCGCGGACTCGGTGACGATGATCTTGATGGTCTTCCCGCCCGAGGCGGCGTTGGCGCCGCCGGGGTTGACCAGGCCGCAGCCGGTGAGGGCCGTGGCGGACGCGGCGCCGGCTCCGGCAAGGGCGAACTTGAGGAAATTTCTGCGGTGCATGGCGGGTGTCCTTTGTCGTGGGGGGTTAGACGCCGACGGCGGCGGGAGTGTTTTCGGCGGCCGCGGAGAACGCTGTGAAGGCGCCGCGGAAGGCGGCGGCGGGGTGCCGGCCGTTGAGTCGGGGGCCGTCACCGAAGAGCTTTTCGCGCAGGGTTCCCGGCGCGTAGCCGGTCTGGGCGAGGCCGCGGTCCCGCAGTTCGGGCAGCACCCCGGTGATGAAATCGGTGTAGGACCCCGGGATGGTCTGGTTGATGATGTTGATCCCGTCGATGCCGGCGTCCTGCCACTCTTCGAGCCGGTCCGCGATCTGTTCCGGTGTTCCCACCACCCGGTTGGCCCGGCTGCGGTACAGCGCGATGTCTCGGAGCGTCGGGTTGCCGCCGCGGGTGGAGGCCCGGATGGCCTCCAGGTGTCCCTGGCTGCCCTCGGTCTGGATGTCACCCAGCGGGGTGTCCAGCGGCAGCCCGCCCAGGTCGACGCCGAATCCGCCGCCGACGTGGGCCAGCAGGGCCTCGATGTCCAGGCTGTCCTCCAGCTCGGCCGCCTTCCGGGCCGCCTCGGCTTCGGTGCCGCCCACCACGAAGTGCATGCCCTGGAGGAACTTCACGTCCTCGGGACGACGGCCGGCGGCCACCGCCTGCTCGCGAACGGCGGCCGTGTAGGCGCCCGCGATCGCGGTGCTGGGCGCCAGGGTGAAGGTCGCCTCCGCGTTGGCGGCGCAGAACTGCTGGCCGCGGCCGGAGCTGCCGGCCTGGAAGAGCACCGGGGTGCGCTGCGGCGACGGCGCCACGAGGTGCGGCCCGTCGATGGAGTAGCGGGGCCCGCTGTGGTAGATCTTGCTGACCTTTTCGGGGTCCGCGTGGAGGCCGCCCTCCTTGTCCCGGACCAGGGCGTCGTCCGCCCAGGAGCCCTCCCACAGCTTGTAGGCCGCCTCGACGTATTCGTCCGCCCAGTCGTAGCGCTCGTCATGTTTGGTCAGCTCGGTGGAGTTGAAGTTCCGGTGCGAGTTTTCCAGCACGCTGGTGACGATGTTCCAGCCCACCCGGCCGTTGCTGATGTGGTCCAGGGTGGACATCTGCCGGGCGAACTGGAAGGGGTGGCTCTGGATCACGGAGGAGGTGGCGGCCAAGCCGATCTCCCGGGTGGCGGCGGCCAGGGCCGAAAGCAGGATCAGCGGGTCGTTGGAGGGAACCTGCAGGCCCTTCCTCAGGTGGGAGGCCCAGCCGCCGTCGTAGTCGCCGTAGAGGCCCACGACGTCGGCGAAGAAGATCGCGTCGAATTTCGCGTCCTCCAGCTGCCGGGCCAGGTCGGTCCAGAGCTGCAGTTCGTTGAAGCGGTGCTGCTGGGCCTCGGGGCGGCGCCATTGGCCGCCCATGATGTGGCTGGTGGTGTTCATGACGAACGCGCTGAGGAGCAGGCGGGGGCGGGGTCCGTCGAAGCGGGGGCTGGCTGGTGAAGTCATGGTTCTGCTTTCCGAAGTGGGGTGCCGGGGCCGCGGTCAGAGCCGCTTGTCGAGGCGGCGGGCCAGGCGGGAGCCGCCGAACTGGACGAGGGTGACCAGCAGGATCATCAGGATGATCGCGGTGATCATCAGCGGGGTTTCGTAGCGGTAGTAGCCGTAGCGGATGGCGAAGTCGCCGATCCCGCCGCCGCCCACCAGCCCGGCCATTGCCGAGTAGGAGATGAAGCTGACGGTCATGATGGTGATGGAGCTGACCAGTCCCGGCCGGGCCTCCACCAGCAGCACGTCCCGGACGATCTGGGACCGGCTGGCTCCCATCGAACGGGCGGCCTCCACCACCCCGCTGCCGAGTTGGCTGAGGTTCTGTTCCACGAAGCGGGCGAAGTACGGGATGGCGTTGATGCTCAGCGGGACGATCACCGCGGCCGTGCCGATGGTGGTGCCCACGATGAAGCGGGTCACCGGGATGATGGCGATCAGCAGGATCAGGAACGGGAAGGACCGGACCAGGTTGACCAGGCCGTCCAGGACCCGGTGGAGCCGGGGCCGGTGCCGCAGCCCGCCGGGGCCGATCGTGTAGAGCCAGACGCCCAGCGGCGTGCCGATCAGGACGGCCAGCGGGATCGCGACCAGCAGCATGGCCAGGGTCTGGCCCATGGCGGCGCCGATTTCGGGCAGGACCGAGAGGATGCGCTCAAGCATGGATCAGGCCTTTCGGGGCGGGGCCGGCCGGGGCGGCTGCCCGGTGGGGCCGGTTCAGCTCGATGGCGTCGGAGACCAGGTACCGCCCGATCGAGGTGGCGGGGTGGAAGCCGGGGCGTTCGAGCTCGGCCAGGTCGAATTGCTCGACGATCCGGCCGTCCTCCATGACCGCGACGTTGTCCGCGATGGCCTTGATGACGTTCATTTCGTGCGTGACCACCACGATCGTGATGCCGAATTCGGCGTTGACGTCAGCGAGGTACTGCAGCACGGAGGCGGTGGTCCGGGGGTCCACGGCCGACGTCGGTTCGTCGCAGAGCAGGACCTTCGGCTCCGTGGCCAGCGCCCGGGCGATGGCCACCCGCTGCTTCTGGCCGCCGGAGAGCTTCGCGGGGTAGCTGGCGGCCTTGTCCGCGAGGTCCACGATGGCCAGGGCGTCGGCCGCCCGGCGCCGGCGTTCGGCCTTCCCCACCCCGGCGAACTTCAGTGAGAGCTCCACGTTCTCCTGCGCGGTGAGGTTGTTGAGCAGGTTGAAGTGCTGGAAGATCATGCCGATTCCGTGCCGGCTGCTGCGCAGTTCCGGCTCGCTTAGGGCGGTCAGGTCCACGCCGTCGACCAGGACCCGGCCCGAAGTGGGGCGTTCGAGCAGGTTGATGTTGCGCAGCAGCGTGGATTTGCCGGCGCCGGAGAACCCGATGATGCCTTGGATCCGGCCGCGCTCCACGGTGAGGGTGACGTCGTCGACGGCGGTGAACCGGCCGTCCTTCGACGGGAACGAGGTGCTGACGTTCTGGATCTCGATCACAGCAGACCGCCCGCGATCCGGGCCGGCGCTGCCGTCGTTGTGGTGTTCATGATTCCTCCGGGGCTCGCCCGAGGAAAGCCTCATCCCCCGGCGCCGGGGCAGCGCAAAGCGCGGCCTCTCGGGTCCGTGGAACAGTGGTTCTCCATCGGTCCTGGCGGTAGCACCGTCCTCATCGAGGGGGTTGCTGCGGCGTCACGGAGCCAGGTCTCTCAGCCGCTCGGGATGGTTACCCCACGAATCTGGCACACGCCCGGCCGAGGTGAAAGCGGCGCGTCACACGCCGTAAAGCTCCCGTCAGTCCCGGTTAAAGGCCCAGGAGCGGCGCTTCCCTGGCCGGGCAGGCGTTCATGACGACGTCCAGCCCGGCGGCCTTGGCGCGTTCGGCCGCGGCCTCGTCGATGACGCCCAGCTGCAGCCAGACGGCGCCGGCGCCGGCGGCAATCGCCTGGTCCACCACGTCGCCGACGCGTCCGGAGTTCACGAAGCAATCCACGACGTCGATGGGCCGCTTCTCCGCCGGGATTTCCGCCAGCGAGCGGTAGCCGGCCTCTCCGTGCACGTCGTCGCCGGGCAGGTTGACCGGGATGATGTCCATGCCCAGGCGGTCGCGGATGAACAGCGACGTGTCGTAGGCAGCACGCCATTGGTTGGTGCTCAGGCCCACGATGGCCCACCGGCCCTTGGTGCGCAGGAGGCGTTCGACGACGGCGGGATCGTTCACGTGGCTCATGCGGCCAGCCTACGTCCGCCGGCAGCGGCCCCGCAGTAGGGAATCCCACCCCGGGCACTGTGCCGAATTTCTAATCGGGCCAGACACCTCACGTCCGCAGGTTTCCGAATATTACGCGCCCATTTGGCGAAAATCCGCCGTTCGGTTTTAGTAGACAGTGACCATCCCGAGCGGCCGAGAGACCTGGATCGATGACGCCGCAGCAACCCTGGTCGACGGACCTCCACCCCGGAGCCCGCCGATAACGAGGACGCACGCCGAGGGAAGGGTCCGGACTGACTACCCGGGCCAAAGGCTGCTTCCGTAGGGTGCTACTGCCAGGACCGATGGAGTAACCCTATGACTGCTGTCCTGCACCCGTCCCAGCCCCGGGCCGACGCCCGGCCCGGCTCCGGCACCCCCGCCCTCCCGGTGTCCTTCCGCGGCCTGGGCCGCGCCTTCGGGACCGGCCCCGCCGCGCACACCGTCCTCCGGGATGTCAGCTTCGACGTTGTCCCCGGCGAGGTGCTCGCCATCCTGGGCGCCTCCGGCTGCGGCAAGTCCACCCTGCTCCGGGCCGCCGCCGGACTCGACGCCGCCACCTCCGGCAGCGTCGCCATAGACGGCGAACCGGTCCGCGGCGTCGACGACCGCTGCGCCTTCGCGTTCCAGGAGCCGCGGCTGCTGCCCTGGCATACCCTCCAGGCGAACATCGCCATCGGCCTGCCCGCCGGCGTCAGCGCCCGCGACGGCAAGGCCAAAGTGGCCCGCCTGTTGGAACTCGTGGGACTGCAGGACTTCGCCAAACACCGCCCCCGGGAGGTCTCCGGCGGCATGGCCCAGCGCGCGTCGCTGGCCCGTGCCCTGGCCCGGAACCCCGGCGTGCTGCTCCTCGACGAGCCCTTCGGCGCCCTCGACGCACTGACCCGGATCAAGATGCAGGACCTGCTCCTGGAGGTCCACCGCGCCGAACCCACCACGGTGCTGCTGGTGACGCACGACGTCGACGAGGCCCTGCAACTGGCGGACCGCATCATCGTCCTCGGCCGGGAGGACACCGAATCGTCCCCGGCCGGCGCCACGATCGTGCGCACCCTCGCCGTCCCCGGCGGACGGCCACGGGACCGCGCCTCGGCCGAACTGGCCCGAATGCGCACCTCGCTCCTGGCCAGCCTCGGCGTCGACGGCCACTAACGGCCCCGCCCCCGCCGCCCCGGTCACGGCCTGAACGGTCCGTCCGCTCCCGGCAGGCAGCGCCGCCGGTACCACAGCACCGGACCGGCGAGCCGCCCGCTCCCCGCGCCGGCGGCCACCCGCATCACTCTCCTGTCTCTTTCGCATCGCTCGCACCGCCCGTAAAGGAACTTCCATGGCTCCCACCCGCACCACGTCCCGCCGTTTCGTCCTCACCGCCGTCGCCGCCTCCGCGGCCCTGGCCCTCACCGGGTGCGTCGCCGGGGAAGGCTCCGGCAGCCAGCCCGCAGCCGCCGCGGCCGCCGGCGGCAACGGCGGCGGCACGCTGACCATCGACTTCGCCACCTACAACCCGCTGAGCCTAGTGATCAAGAAGAAGGGCTGGCTGGAGGCCGCCCTTAAGGACCAGGGCGTCACCGTCAAGTGGGTCCAGTCGGCCGGCTCCAACAAGGCCAACGAGGCACTCCGTTCCGGCGCGGTGGACGTCGGCTCCACCGCCGGTTCGGCCGCGCTCCTGGCCAAGGCCAACGGCTCCCCGATCAAGACCATCGACATCTTCTCCCAGCCCGAATGGGCCGCCCTGGTCACCAAGCCCGGCTCCGGCATCAGCACGGTGGCGGACCTGAAGGGCAAGTCGGTCGCGGCCACCAAGGGCACGGACCCGTACTTCTTCCTGCTGCAGGCGCTGTCCGAGGCCGGCCTCTCGCCCAAGGACGTCACCGTGCAGAACCTGCAGCACGCGGACGGCCGCACCGCCCTGGAGAACGGATCCGTGGACGCCTGGTCCGGGCTGGACCCGATCATGGCCGGCGCCGAGCAGAAGGGCGCCAAGCTCTTCTACCGGAACCTCTCGTTCAACACCTACGGCTTCCTCAACGCCACCGAGTCCTTCCTCAAGGACCGGCCGCAGCAGGCGCAGACCGTGGTGAACGCCTACGAGAAGGCCCGCGCCTGGGCGGCCGCGAACCCGGACGAGACCGCGCAGATCCTGGCCGAGGCCGCCGGCCTGGACCTGGCCGTGGCCAAGACCGTGGTGCTGCAGCGCAGCAACCTCAACGTCAACCCGGCGCCGGGCGAAGCCCAGCGCACGGTCCTCGCGAAGATCGGTCCCACCTTCGTGGAGACCGGGGACGTGGCGAGCCAGAAGCAGATCGACGACGCCGTCGGCTCGCTTCTCGATGACTCGCTGGTGAAGAAGGCGGACGCCTCCGCCATCAAGGACTCCTGATGGCCGGCCTCGGAGATTCCCCCTTCACCGGCACCACCGTTGCGGACGGGCGCGCTGCAGCCGCCCCCGCAGCTCCGGCAGACGCCGCCCGGCCGGCCTCCCCCGTCACGGGAGGACACGGCACCCCGGCGAACGGATGGTCCCCCGCCGGGTTCCTGGCCCGCGGCTGGGCGCGTCTGCTCCTTGGACTGCTGGTCCCCGCGGCGGTGCTGGCGGCCTGGCAGCTGTCCACCGCCGCGGGACTCTTCAGCGTGGTCCAGCTCCCGCCGCCGGCCATGGTGTTCGACGCCGGCCTCGACCTGCTCCGCCGCGGGCAGCTGGGCCTGCACGTCGCCATCTCCACCCAGCGGGTGCTGATCGGATTCGCCGCCGGCGCCGCCCTGGGTCTGCTCCTCGGCTCCCTGGTGGGGCTCTCCCGCGTGGCGGACGCCCTGCTGGGCCCCACCATCGGCGCGCTGCGGGCCGTTCCGTCCCTGGCCTGGGTGCCGCTGCTGATCCTCTGGATGAAGATCGGCGAGGATTCCAAGGTCACCCTGATCATGATCGGCGCGTTCTTCCCCGTCTTCACCACCGTTTCGCTGGCCTTGCGCCACGTGGACCGGAACCTGGTGGAGGCCGCCCGAGCCTTCGGGCTCAAGGGCGTGAAGCTGCTGACCACGGTGCAGTTGCCCGCCGTCGTGCCCGCCGTGTTCTCCGGTCTGCGGCTGGCCCTGGCGCAGGCGTGGCTGTTCCTCGTGGCGGCCGAGCTCATCGCCTCCTCGATGGGCCTGGGCTTCCTGCTGACCGACTCGCAGAACAACGGCCGCACGGACCGGCTGCTGCTGGCCATCGTGCTGCTGGCCGTGATCGGCAAGATCACCGACGCGCTGCTCGGCCTGGCCGAGAAGTGGGCGGTGAACCGGTGGGCGTAACGGCAGCAGAGACCACGGCACAGACCCCGGGCCCCCAGACCCTGGGCCAAGGCACCGTGGCACCACAGACACAGGCTCCGTTGACCGAGGCCGAACGCATCGCATTCTGGGAACAGGCCGCGCTGCGCCTGGACTGGGAACCCGCCGGGTCCGCTGGTGCGGGGCTGCCCTGGCACACCACGCACCGCCGCGTCCCCGCGGACCCGGCGGCCGGAACCGGTCCGCAGATCAGCTGGTTCGAGGGCGGGAAGCTCAACGTCGCCTACAACTGCGTCGACCGCCATGTAGCGGCGGGACGCGGTGACACCGTGGCGCTGTATTTCGAGGGCGAACCGGGCGACCGGCGCACCCTCACCTACGCGGACCTGCAACGCGAAGTATCCCGGGCCGCCAACGCCCTGCTGGACCTCGGCATCACCAAGGGCGACCGCGTGGTAATCTACCTCCCGGTGATCCCCGAAACGGTCATCATCACCCTGGCCGTGGCCCGCATCGGCGCCATCCACTCCCTGGTGTTCGGCGGGTTCTCCGCCGACGCGCTGAAGTTCCGGGTGGAGGACACCGGCGCGAAGCTGCTGGTCACCACGGACGGGCAGTTCCGCCGCGGCGCCGCGGTGCCGGTGAAGGCCAATGCAGACGCCGCCGTCGCCGGGGACAACGCCGTCGAACACGTCCTGGTGGTCAACCGGACCACCGCGCCGGAGGACCTTGGCACCGTCCCGATGGTCCCGGGCCGGGACGTGTGGTGGCACGACGCCGTCGGGCGCGCCTCCGACGTCCACGTCGCCGAGGCGTTCGACGCCGAGACGCCGCTGTTCATCATGTACACCTCCGGCACCACCGGAAAGCCCAAGGGCCTGGTCCACACCTCCGGCGGCTACCTGACCCAGGCGTCGTGGAGCTTCGAGCACCTCTTCAGCAACCCGGACCCGGCGCTCCGGGACCGGGACGTCCACTGGTGCACCGCGGACCTCGCCTGGGTCACCGCGCACACCTACGAGCTGTACGGCCCGCTCTCCAACGGCGCCACCCAGGTGATCTTCGAGGGCACGCCAAACACCCCGCACCCGGGCCGGCACTTCGAGATCATCGAACGCTACGGCGTCACGCAGTACTACACCGCACCCACCCTGGTGCGCTCGCTGATGGGCTGGTTCCCGGATGGCATCCCCGCCTCGTTCGACCTGTCCTCCATCCGGCTGCTCGGCACCGTGGGCGAGGCCGTGAACCCGGAGGCCTGGCGCTGGTTCCGGGACAACGTCGGAGCCGGCACCGCGCCAGTGGTGGATACCTGGTGGCAGTCCGAGACCGGCGCCACCATCCTCTCCCCCGCCCCGACCGACACCGCATTCAAGCCCGGTTGCGCCGCCCGGCCGCTGCCCGGCGTCGGCGCCCGGATCGTGGACGAGGCCGGGGCCCCGGTACCGCCCGGGGTGCAGGGCTTCATCGTGGTGGACGCCCCCGGCCCGGCGATCGCCCGCACCGTCTGGGGCAACCCGCGGCGCTACTACGACTCCTACTGGCGCCAGTACGCGGAACAGGGCTGGTTCCTCGCCGGCGACGGCGCCAAATACGACGACGACGGCGACATCTGGATCCTGGGCAGGGTGGATGACACCCTCAACGTCTCCGGGCACCTGCTCTCCACCATCGAGATCGAATCGGCACTGGTCTCGCACCCGGACGTGGTGGAGGCCGGCGTCTGCCCGGTCCCCGACCCCAAAACCGGCCACGCGGTGGTCGCGTTCGTCGTCCCCAAGGGCGGCGACGCCGGCCGGGCCCCGTCCACCGAGGAACTGCGCAACCACGTCGCGAAGGCGATTGGGCCGATCGCGAAACCGCGCGACGTCGTCGTGGTCCCGGACGTGCCGAAGACCCGCAGCGGCAAGATCATGCGACGGCTGCTGACCCAGCTGTTCGAGGGCACCGAACTCGGCGACACCACGTCGCTGCAGAACGAACCTTCGATCGCCGGCATTCAGCAGGCCCTCCGCGAACGCAGCACAGAACCAACCCGGAAGTAAGGAACACCATGACCGAGAACAGCACCGTCGCCCGTCTCTCCGAACCGCTCAAGTTCGCCTACTGGGTCCCCAACGTCTCCGGTGGCTTGGTGGTCTCCACCATCGAACAGCGCACCGGCTGGGACTTCGACTACAACAAGAAGCTGGCCCGCATCGCCGAGGATTCCGGTTTCGAGTACGCCCTGACCCAGACCCGCTACGCCGCCTCCTACGGCGCGGACAAGCAGCACGAGGCCACCTCGTTCAGCCTGGGCCTGCTGGCCGCCACCGAGCGGCTGAAGGTGATCGCCGCCGTCCACCCCGGCATGTGGCACCCGGGCGTGCTGGCGAAGTACCTGATCACCGCGGACCACATCTCCAACGGCCGCGCCGCCGTGAACATCGTTTCCGGCTGGCTCAAGGCCGAGTTCGAAAACTTCGGCCTCGAGTGGCTGGAGCACGACGAGCGCTACGTCCGCACCGAGGAGTTCATCCGGGTGCTCCGCGGCCTGCTGACGGAGAAGAACTTCAGCCAGGCCGGCAAGTACTACAACATCACCGACTTCACCCTGCAGCCGGGCCCGGTGGACGTCCCGGGCCGCGCGCACCCGGAGATCTTCTTCGGCGGCAACTCCACCGCGGCACAGGCCACGGCCGGCCGCGTGGCGGACTGGTACTTCTCCAACGGCAAGGACCTGGAGGGCTTCAAGGAGAACATCGCCGGCGTCGTTGCGGCCGCCGGCGAAGTCCGGCGCGGGACCGAAGGCGCCCTCGACTTCCCGAGGTTTGGCCTGAACGGCTTCGTGATCGCCCGCGACTCCGAGAAGGAGGCCCGCGAGACCCTCCGCGAGATCGTCGCGAAAGCGCACAAACCCGCCGTCGAGGGCTTCCGCGACGCCGTCCAGGAGGCCGGGGCGTCCACCAGGGACGGCAAGGGCATGTGGGCGGACTCCAGCTTCGAGGACCTGATCCAGTACAACGACGGCTTCAAGACCCAGCTGATCGGCACCCCCGAGCAGATCGCGGAACGGATCGTCGAGTACAAGAAGATCGGGGTGAACCTGCTCCTGACCTGCTACCTGCACTTCCAGGAGGAGGTGGCCGCGTTCGGCAAGGACATCCTGCCGATCGTGCGCGAGCTCGAGGCCGACCTGGCCCGCAAGCACGGCACCGAACTTTCCACCCCTGCCACCAAGATTGAGGTGAACGCGTAATGGCCGACCGTACCTTCGGATTCCGCACCCGCGCCCTGCACGCCGGCGGCACTCCCGACGCCGAACACGGCGCCCGGGCCGTGCCGATCTACCAGACCACGTCCTTTGTCTTCAAGGACACCCAGGACGCGGCCAACCTCTTCGCGCTGCAGAAGTACGGCAACATCTACTCCCGGATCGGCAACCCCACGGTGGCCGCGTTCGAGGAGCGCGTCGCCTCCCTGGAGGGCGGCATCGGCGCCGTCGCCACGTCCTCGGGCATGGCCGCGGAGTTCGTCACCTTCGCCGCGCTCACCCAGGCCGGGGACCACCTCGTGGCCTCCTCCCAGCTCTACGGCGGCACCGTGACCCAGCTGGACGTCACGCTCCGCCGCTTCGGCGTGGACACCACCTTCGTCCCCGGCACGGACCCGGCGGACTACGCCGCGGCCATCCGGGAGAACACCAAGGCGATCTTCGTCGAGGTCGTTGCCAACCCCTCCTCCGAGGTCCAGGACCTGGCCGGGCTGGCGAAGGTGGCGCACGACGCCGGCATTCCACTCGTCGTCGACGCCACCCTGAGCACCCCGTACCTGGTGCGGCCGATCGAGCACGGCGCGGACATCGTGATCCACTCCGCCACCAAGTTCCTCGGCGGCCACGGCACCACCCTGGGCGGCGTCGTCGTCGAAAGCGGCCGCTTCAACTGGGGCAACGGCAAGTTCCCCACCATGACCGAGCCGGTGGCCTCCTACGGCAACGTCTCCTGGTGGGGGAACTTCGGCGAATACGGGTTCCTCACCAAGCTGCGCTGCGAGCAGCTGCGCGACATCGGCCCGGCCCTGTCACCGCAGTCCGCGTTCCAGCTGCTGCAGGGCATCGAGACGCTCCCGCAGCGGCTGGACGAGCACCTCAAGAACGCCCAGGCCGTGGCCGAATGGCTCGAAGCCGACGAGCGGGTGGCGTACGTGAACTACTCCGGCCTGCCCTCGCACCCGCACTTCGAACGTGCCCGCACCTACCTGCCACTGGGCCCGGGGTCGGTGTTCTCGTTCGGCGTTAAGGGCGGCCGGGCCGCGGGGCAGAAGTTCATCGAGGCCCTGCAGCTGGCCTCGCACCTGGCCAATGTGGGCGACTCCCGGACCCTCGTGATCCACCCGGGCTCCACCACCCACCAGCAGCTCAGCCCGGAGCAGCTCGAATCCGCGGGCGTGCCGGAGGACCTGGTCCGGATCTCGGTGGGCCTGGAAGACATCGAGGACATCCTCTGGGACCTGGACCAGGCCCTGGCCGCGGCGTCGGAGGCCCCGGCCGACGGTGCATCAGGGGAAGCCCAGCACGAACTGCCCGCCGAAGCGTGCACGATTGGAGCGAACTGATGACTGAAGAAACCCGCACCTGGACCGGACCGTCCGCGCCGGAGCGGCTGAACCTGCTCCGGCAGGCGAAGTCCATCGCGATTGTGGGCGCCTCGGACAAGCCGTCCCGGGCCAGCTACTTCGTGGCGACGTACCTGCAGTCCTCCACCCGGTACAAGGTCTACTTCGTGAACCCGGTGGTGAAGGAGATCCTGGGCCAGCCGAGCTACGCGTCGCTGGCGGACCTGCCGGAGAGCCCGGACATTGTGGATGTGTTCCGCAAGCACGATGACCTGCCGGGGGTGCTGGACGAGGCGATCGCCGCGGGCGCCAAGACGCTCTGGCTGCAGTTAGGGTCCTGGCACGAAGACGTGGCCAAGGAGGCCGAGGCGGCCGGGCTGAACGTGGTGATGGACCGGTGCGTGAAGATCGAGCACGCGCGCTTCCACGGCGGCCTGCATCTGGCCGGCTTCGACACCGGAGTCATCTCCTCGAAGCGGCAGGTCCTGGCCTAAGCCGGGATCAGCGCTGCCCCGTCCCGTCCGGAACCTCGGGGATGGCCGGGACGGTGGGCAGCGGGCTGACCGGGATGCCCCGGCCGTCGGCGCCGGGGACCACGGGCGTAACCGGCCGCTGCGGCGGGGTCGGCAGCACGCCGGTCCGGCCGACGTCGCGGCCGAGGCCCGGCTGCGTGGCCGAAGTGCTGGGCCGGACCGGTTCGGGGACCGCGCCCGGGGCCGTTGCCTGAAGGGTCGGTGCCGTCACCGTGCCGGCCGGCGCGGGGGCCGGTGCCGGAAGCGCCGGCAGGTCCGACGGCGACGGGCGGACCGAGGACGGAGCGGGGGCCGGGGCATTGCCGGCGGGCTGGAAAATACTGCCCACGGTGTGGCCGACGCTGTCGCGGAAGTCCTGACTGGCGGCAGCCACGGCACCCGCACCGAGGGTCATGGCACCGACGACGGCGCCGCCCACCAAAGCCATCCGGCGCCGGTTTCCCCGGCTGCGGCGGTGTGCCGCCAGGCTGGCAACGCCCGCGGGGAGCGGGGGCTCCTCGACGGAGGAGGCGGATTCTTCGGAAGAGGCGGCTGCTGCGGGGGCGCCGGCGGCGAGCAGGGCCGCGAGGTCGGCCCGCGGGGCGGGGGCCTGGTCCGGGACCAGGGCCTGGAGGTTTTCCAGGGCGCCGCGGAGTTCGGCGGCAGATTCCAGGCCGGCATCACGGAGCACCGCCTGGATGCTGCCATCCTGCTGGGGTTTGCGGGTGCCGGTCATGATGCTGCGTGGTCCTTTTCTGTTACCAGTTCGCGCAGGGCACTGAGCCCGCGCCGCTGAAGCTGTTTGATGGCACCCGGGCTCTTGCCCATGATGCTGGCCACCTCGTCGATGGCGAGGTCCGCGACGATCCGCAGGACCAGGACTTCCCGTTGCTCCTCGTTGAGCAGGGAGAGTGTGTGGGTCAGGCCCCCGAGCGATCCGAGTGCCTCGTCCTCCGCGGAGACCGTGTGCCGGTCATCCGTCAGGGGGTCGTAAGGGGTGTGGTGCGGGGCCCGCTCCGAGCGGCGGTAGTGGTCCACCAGGCGGGCGTGGGCCACGGAGAAGATAAAGGTCCGCAGCCCCTTGTGGCCGCCGGTGACGCCGCCGAGCCGGGGCAGGATGTCCACGAACACGTCCTGGGTGAGGGCCTCGGCATCGTCGACGCCCTTGGCCCGGAAGTAGCCCAGCACTGCCGGGGACATCACGGTGTAAACGGCGCTGAATCCTGACGGGTCGCCAGCCAAGGCGGCTGACAGTTCGTCATCGCTCAGCTGGTCTGCCAAGAGGCTTTCCTTCCGTTTACTGCTGTGGGGTGCGGCCCCCAAGATCTTAGCGGCCGCACCCCGTCACCTCCGAAAGGAGATGGGCAGTGCTTACTTCTTCACCTGCGGGACATCCACCGACGGGACGGCCGGGACGGCCGGGGTAGCCGGGAGGTCCTTGGCACCCGGGACGGCCGGGGTGGCCACGGTGACGCCGGCGTGAGCCTGGGCCTCTGCGGCGCCCTTGGCGTTGGCGGCGCCGTCGACGGTTACGCCGTCCTTGTCGGCGGAGACGGAGCCCTCGGCGGACTCGTCGGCACCCTTGACGGAGGCGTCGCCCTTGGCGGCACCGTCAACGGCGGGAGCAGACGGCACAGCCGGAACGGCCGGGGTAGCCGGAACGGCGGGCAGCGACGGGGTCGCCGGAACGGCCGGGGTGGCGGGCGTAGCGTTGCTCACTTCAGCCTGCTGGGTGTTCGAGACCTGGGCCGCGTTGGCCAGGCCGATTCCGGAGAAGCCTCCGACCGCGAGAATGGCGGCGCCGACAGCAATCTTGGTGGTCTTGCTAACACTCTTCATGAAAATTACATCCTTTGGTTGTGGAGGGCCGGCGGCGCCCGATGGGGGCGGGCGCCCGCCGGCTCTTACAGTGGGGATCCCGTCGGCACCTGATGGGGGCAGGTGCCCGTCGGATCCTTCCGGCGAAGCCCGCGGCGCCCGATGGGGGCGGGTGCCGTGCGGTAGCTTCGCGGCCGCGCCGCGGAACGTGGTTGGGGTCCAGGTCCCATGCGGCGCTTACATAGGGGTAATCGCCGGGAGGGCCGAAAAGGTTACGGGGATCCGGAAAATTCTTTTGTTTCTTTTTCCCAGGACCGTTCCGCCCCGGATTGCCGCGATTTTTCTGGAGGTTTCCGGGGTTGCCCCGGGGTTAAACGGCGACGGCGGCGCCCCACCGTTCCGGGTGGGACGCCGCCGTCGGGCGCTCGAAGGGCGTTAGCCCTTAATCAGGTCAGTCGTTGATCAGATCGTTGACCACGATCGTCTGGTCGCGGTCCGGGCCGACGCCGATCGCGGAGAACCGGGTACCCGAGAGCTTCTCGAGCGCCAGCACGTAGTTGCGGGCGTTCTCCGGCAGGTCGTCCAGGGTGCGGGCGCCGGTGATGTCCTCGGTCCAGCCGTCGAAGTACTCGAAGATCGGCTTCGCGTGGTGGAACTCGGTCTGGGTCATCGGCATCTCATCGTGCCGGACGCCGTCGACGTCGTAGGCCACGCAGACCGGGATCTGCTCGATGCCGGTGAGCACGTCCAGCTTGGTGACGAAGTAGTCGGTGAAGCCGTTGACGCGGGAGGCGTGCCGGGCCAGCACGGCGTCGTACCAGCCGCAGCGGCGCGGGCGGCCGGTGTTGACGCCGAACTCACCGCCGGTCTTCTGCAGGTAGACGCCCATCTCGTCGAACAGCTCGGTGGGGAACGGTCCGGCGCCGACGCGCGTGGTGTACGCCTTGATGATGCCGATCGAGCGGGAAATCCGGGTGGGGCCGATGCCCGAGCCCACGGACGCGCCGCCGGCGGTCGGGTTGGAGGAGGTCACGAACGGGTAGGTCCCGTGGTCGACGTCGAGGAACGTGGCCTGGCCGCCCTCCATGAGGACCACCTTGCCCTCGTCCAGCGCCGTGTTCAGCAGGAAGGTGCTGTCTACGACCAAGGGGCGGAGGCGCTCGGCGAAGGAGAGGAAGTAGTCCACGATCTCGTCCACCTCGATGTCGCGGCGGTTGTAGACCTTGACCAGCAGTTCGTTCTTCTGCCGCAGCGAGCCCTCGACCTTCTGGCGCAGGATGGACTCGTCGAAGACGTCCTGGACGCGGATGCCGAGGCGGGCCACCTTGTCCATGTAGGCCGGGCCGATGCCGCGGCCGGTGGTGCCGATGGCGCGGCTGCCGAGGAACCGCTCGGTGACCTTGTCCAGCACCTGGTGGTAGGGCGCCACGAGGTGGGCGTTGGCGGAGACGCGCAGCCGGGACGTGTCCGCGCCGCGGGCCTCGAGCCCGTCGATCTCCTGGAACAGCGCCTCGAGGTTCACCACGCAGCCGTTGCCGATTACCGGGATGGCGTTGGGGCTGAGGATGCCGGCAGGAAGGAGCTTCAGCTCGTACTTCTCACCGCCTACGACGACGGTATGGCCGGCGTTGTTGCCGCCGTTGGGCTTGACGACGTAGTCGACACGGCCGCCGAGAAGGTCGGTGGCTTTACCTTTGCCCTCGTCGCCCCACTGGGCTCCGACGATCACGATTGCTGGCATGGGATCCTCCCCCATTCGTTCGGGCCGCGCTTCGGTCCACCAGGTGGTTCCGCAGTCCGGCACCGTTCATGAGAATGCCCCGGCTCTACCGCTGCGGGCAGTCAGGGGCTCTTACCACCCAAGTTTAGCCGACGACGGAGCCGGCGGCGCGTTTTCGGCCGCCACCACGGGCCCGTGACACATTATGGGCACAACTTGCGGGTGGCGCCCGGGTGGAATGTAGTGGGAGTGACCATCCCGAGCGGCCGAGGGACCTGGACCGTTGACGCCGCAGCAACCCCGCCGGACCCGGACAGCCCCCTAGGGCGGCTGCCGCGGCCGGCCACGGTGCTACCGCCAGGACCGATGGAAAGGAAAACGAGCCATGACCCCTACCTCCGCCCAGAACACCGACCACATCCGCGTCACCCACGCCGGGTCCTTGCCCCGCACCCCGGAACTGATCGCCGCGAACGAGTCCAAGGAAAAGGACGGGATCACCCCCGAGTTCCTGGACCTGCTGGAAACCTCGGTCAAGGACGTGGTGCAGCGCCAAAGCGATCTGGGCATCGACATCGCCAACGACGGCGAGTACGGCCACACCATGTCCAGCTCCGTGGACTACGGCGCCTGGTGGAACTACTCCTTCTCGCGCCTCGGCGGCCTGGAACCGACCAATGTGGACCGCTGGGCCGACGCCCAGGTGCACCGCTCCTCGCCTGGCCACATCGTCCTGACGTCCTTCCCGGACCGCCGGGACCGGCAGAAGTTCAACGAGGCCTACAACGACCCGTCCTCGGGCATCCTCTCGCACCGCAAGTCCGTGACCCAGCCCAAGATCGCCGGGCCGCTGACCTACACGGGCCAGGACCTGGTGGCCTCCGACGTCGCCAACCTCAAGACCGGCCTTGCCGCGGCGGGCCTGACGGAGGGCTTCGTCGCTTCCCTCTCCCCCGGGTCCTGCGCCCGGGTGGCCAACGAGTATTACCAGAGCGACGAGGAACTGCTCTACGCCTGCGCGGACGCCATGCGCGAGGAGTACAAGGCCATCATCGACGCCGGCCTGACCGTCCAGCTGGACGACCCGTCGCTGGCCGAGAGCTGGGACCAGATCAACCCCGAGCCCAGCCTGGAGGACTACCTGAAGTTCATCCAGCTCCGGGTGGAGGCCACCAACTGGGCGCTCCGGGACCTGCCGCAGGAGCAGATCCGGCTGCACGTCTGCTGGGGTTCCTGGCACGGCCCGCACACCACGGACATCCCGTTCCAGGACATCATCGGCTCGGTGCTGCAGGTCAACGCCGGCGCGTACTCCTTCGAGGCTGCCAATGTCCGGCACGAGCACGAGTGGCGGGTCTGGGAAGACACCAAGCTTCCCGAGGGCAAGTCGATCATCCCCGGCGTCGTCTCCCACGCCACCAACGTCGTCGAGCACCCGGACCTGGTGGCGGACCGGATCGTGCGGTTCGCCGAACTGGTGGGCCGCGAGAACGTGATTGCCTCCACGGACTGTGGCCTCGGCGGCCGCGTCCACCCGCAGATCGCCTTCGCCAAGCTTGAGGCGCTGGGCGAGGGAGCACGGCGGGCCACCAAGCGACTTTGGTGACCGGCGGCCGGCCGGCGGGATCTTGGTAGACTGGTAACGGCCGGACAAGTTTCCGGCCCACACCACATTTCCACACCACATCGGCCGCGGCGCGCCTTCCTTTGGCGCGCCCGCGGCCGGTCTGGCGGCGTTACCAATCCCGCAGGAGACCCAGCACCACATGACAGCCCTGGCCACTGAAAATTTCCGCGAACAGCTCTTTAACCGCCGCTACGAGGCCAATGTCGCCCCGGTCAACGAGCTGTGCGACGCCCTCCAGACCGCCAAGGCCGGCACCACCGTCCCCTACGTCGATCCCGCCCACGACGTGGACGAATGCCGCATCGTGAGCCTGTTCTCCAACATCGGCACCGCGGACCCGTCCGGGTTCATCACCGCCGGCGATTCCGACGCCGCCACCCGCCTGCTGGGCATCCAGTGGAAGCTGGGCCTGCGCCCCGAGTTCGTGATGCCGTGGAATGTCCACCCGTGGCACGTCGAGGGCGAGCCCAACGGCAAATTCACCCCGGACCAGATCGCCGCCGGACTCAAGCCGCTGCTGAAGTTCCTGGCCCTGGTCCCCCGCGCCTCCGTGATCGTCGCCCACGGCACCGAGGCCAACCGGCTGGCCAACCTGCTGCTGAAGACCGAGGTGCCGATGATCTGGCGCCGCGGCCTGAAGACCTACAAGGTGCGTTCGCTCAGCGGCCGCGCCTTCGCCGGCACCCCTGCACGGCAGGAGCAGTACCTTGAGGACATGCGCGTTGCCTACGCGGACGCGATGGCCCGCACCGGCCTGGCGAAGGCCTGATCGTCCCCACCCGCTCCCTAACCTCGCAAGCTCGGCCAGGGAACCCTGCGGGCGTGGGCCCAGCTTAAACCGCGACGGCGGGTGTCCACCTTTCGGTGGGCACCCGCCGTCGTCGTCTGGTCCCGGGTCAGCCGGGGCGGCGCAGGGTCAGCCGCGCGCCTCGATGGCGGCCTTGGCCGTGGGATCGGACTCGGCCAGGAACTTCTCGATCCGCTCCGGCTCCTCGGCCTCACCGATCGCTGCGGAGGCCCGGCCGAGCGAGTACAGCGCCCGCAGGAAGCCCTGGTTCGGCTCGTGCTCCCACGGAATCGGGCCGGCGCCGCGCCAGCCGTTGCGCCGGAGGGCGTCCAGGCCGCGGTGGTAGCCGACGCGGGAGTAGGCGTAGGAATCGATGGTCCGACCCTCTTTCCACGCTTCCTCGGCCAGCACGGCCCAGAGCAGCGAGGACGTCGGGTGCTTCTCCACCAGGTCCAGGGCCTCGTGCCCGGCCTCCAGGCCCGCGGTGACCTCGGTCTCGGCGGGCAGGAGGGTGGGTTCGGGGCCCAGCAGGTTCTTCCGGAATTCGTCCGACACGGTTAGAACGTCTTGCCGGTGGAGCCGAGCTGCTGGGCGGCTTCGACCACGCGGGCGGCCAGGCCGGCCTCGGCGGAGGCGCCCCAGACGCGCGGGTCGTACATCTTCTTGTTGCCGACCTCGCCGTCGATCTTCAGGACGCCGTCGTAGTTGCGGAACATGTGGTCCACCACCGGGCGGGTGTAGGCGTACTGGGTGTCGGTGTCGATGTTCATCTTGATCACGCCGTAGGAGACCGCGTCGGCGATTTCCTTCTCGGAGGAGCCGGAGCCGCCGTGGAAGACCAGGTCGAACGGGTTGGCCTTGCCGATCTTGGCGCCCACCTGCTCCTGGATGTCCTTGAGGATCTCCGGGCGCAGCTTCACGCCGCCGGGCTTGTACACGCCGTGCACGTTGCCGAAGGTCAGGGCGGTGATGTAGCGGCCGTTCTCGCCGGCGCCGAGGGCGTCGATCGTGGCGAGGGCGTCCTCAACCGTGGTGTAGAGCTTGTCGTTGATGGCGTTCTCGACGCCGTCCTCCTCGCCGCCGACCGTGCCGATCTCGACCTCGAGGATCATCTTGGCGGCCGCGGTGCGGGCCAGCAGGTCACGGGCGATCTTGAGGTTCTCCTGCAGGGTTTCGGCGGAGCCGTCCCACATGTGGGAGTTGAAGAGCGGGTTGCGGCCGGCCTTGACCTCGGCCTCGGAGGCGGCCAGCAGCGGCAGGACGAAGCCGTCCAGCTTGTCCTTGGGGCAGTGGTCCGTGTGCAGGGCGATGTTGACGCCGTAGTTCTTGGCCACCTCGCGGGCGAACGCGGCGAAGCCCAGGGAGCCGGCCACCATGTCCTTGGTGGAGGCGCCGGACCAGTAGGCGGCACCGCCGGTGGAGACCTGGACGATGCCGTCGGACTCGGCCTCGGCGAAGCCGCGGAGGGCGGCGTTCAGGGTCTGGGAGGAGGTCACGTTGACGGCGGGGAAAGCGAAACCGCCCGTCTTCGCGCGGTCGATCATCTCGGAGTAAATCTCTGGGGTTGCAATGGGCATGCTGACTCCTTAGGTGAGTTTCGTCTGCGGGCTGGGCTGACCCCTGGGGTGAACCTCGTCGGCTACGCACCATCCTAGCCATTCCCGCCGGACGGCAGTGGTTCCGCTCACTCCCGGCTGTAACACTGCCCCGGACCGGAGCGGATAGGGTGGCAGCATCATGCCCGGTCAGCCCACCCGCATCATCCACTCGGCCCGCCTCGTCTCCGGCGGGTCCATCACCGCTGACGCCTGGGTGGCGTTCGCCGGGACCGCGGTCGCGGCCGTCGGGTCCGGGGACGGTTGGCGGGAGCTGGTGCCGAAGGCCGGCTGCGCCCTTGCCGACAACGGGGCCGGGGACGGTCTTGATGCTCCGGGCGCCGGGTGCGCCGTCACGGACGCGGCCGGCCGCTGGCTGGTGCCGGGTTTCATCGACCTGCACTGCCACGGCGGGGGCGGCGCCGCGTTCGACGCCGGGGCTGGCGACGGCGGGGCGGCCGCGATCGGCCGGGCCCTGGCCACCCACCACCGGCACGGCACCACCCGGCTGGTCCTCTCCCTCGTCACCGCAGCCAGGCCGGACCTGGAAGCCCGGCTCGTCGCGGTCGCCGACGCGGCCGAAACAGACCCGCTTATCCTGGGCGCCCACCTGGAGGGACCCTTCCTCGCCGACAAATTCCGCGGCGCCCACGACCCCGCCCTGCTCCGCGCCCCGGACCCGGAGGACGTCGCTGCGCTGCTGGCGGCGGGACGCGGCACGCTCCGGCAGTGGACCCTCGCCCCGGAACTTCCCGGCGCCATGGCGGCCCTCCGCACCCTGGTGGACGCCGGCGTCGCGGTCGCCGTCGGGCACACCGCCGCCGGGTACGACGCCGCCCTCGCCGCGTTCGACGCCGGCGCTTCCATCCTCACGCACGCCTTCAACGCGATGCCGGGGCTGCACCACCGCGAGCCCGGGCCCGTTGCCGCGGCGTTCCGCTCCCCCGGCGTGACCCTTGAGGTGATCAATGACGGCGTCCACGTCCACCCGGAGATGGTGCGGCTGGCCTTCACCGGAGCCCCCGGCCGGGTGGCGCTGGTCAGCGACGCGATGGCCGCCGCCGGCGCCGCGGACGGTAGCTACCGGCTGGGCACGCTGCCCGTCACGGTGCGCGGCGGCGTGGCGCGACTGGCCGGGACCGGGGACGCGGAGGGCCGCATCGCCGGGTCCACCCTGACGCTTGACGAGGCCCTGCGCCGGGCGGTGCGGGACGCGGGCATCCCGCTGACCGATGCGGTGACGGCGCTGACCGGGACGCCGGCTCGGGCGATCGGCCGGGGCACGGACCTGGGGCTGCTGGCGCCGGGGTACCAGGCGGACGCGGTCCTGCTGGATGAGGACCTGGCCGTCACGGCGGTGTTCGCCGCGGGCCGGCCGATCTAAAGAACGGTCCTTACTGCCGGCCTAGCCGGGGAGCTGGTTGAAGACGTGCCGGCGGATCCAGGCGTGCATCGCGATCGCGGCGGCCGAGGCGGCGTTGATGGAGCGGGTGGAGCCGAATTGCTCGATGGAGAGGGTGTCCACCGCGGCGGCGTGCACCTCGGGGGTCAGGCCGGGACCTTCCTGGCCGAACACCAGCACGCAGTCTCGCGGGAGTTCGTAGGTCTCCAGCGGCACCGAGTCCGGGAAGATGTCGATCCCGATGATCGCGAGGCCCTCCCCCTGCGCCCACGCCACGAAGTCCTCCACCGTGGGGTGGTGGCGGACGTGCTGGTAGCGGTCGGTGACCATGGCGCCGCGCCGGTTCCACCGCCGTCGTCCGATGATGTGCACCTCCTTGGCCAAGAAGGCGTTCGCCGTCCGGACCACGGTGCCGATGTTCATGTCGTGCTGCCAGTTTTCGATGGCGATGTGGAAGTTGTGGCGCCGCGAGTCCAGCTCTGCGACGATCGCCTCGTGCTTCCAGTACCGGTACTTGTCCAGGACGTTGCGGCGGTCCCCGTCGGCCAGCAGGTCCGGGTCCCAGTGGTCCCCCTCGGGCAGCGGCCCGCTCCAGGGCCCGACGCCGATCTCCGGTTCCTGCCCGGGTTCAGGCTCTGCTGCTGGCGTTACTTCTGGCTGGGTCACTTCTCAACATTAGACTGGGAGCAGTAGCGGAACACTATCGGCGGAGGGCACCATGGCGGAGCAGTCAGAGCACCACTCAGAGCAGCGGCAGGACGCGGACGAGACCCGTTCCACCGCGTCGGTGTACCGCAGCGGCCAGGACATCGAGTGCTGGCTGACGGACATGGACGGCGTGCTGGTGCACGAGAACCAGCCCATCCCCGGCGCGGCCGAACTGATCCAGCGCTGGGTGGACACCTCCCGGCGCTTCCTGGTGCTGACCAACAACTCGATCTTCACTCCGCGCGACCTCGCCGCCCGGCTGCGCAGCTCCGGCCTGGAGATCCCCGAGGAGAACATCTGGACCTCGGCGCTGGCCACGGCCCAGTTCCTCAAGGACCAGGTCCGCGGCTCCGACTCCGGCAACCGCGCCTACACGATCGGCGAGGCGGGCCTGACGACGGCGCTGCACGAGGCGGGCTTCATCCTCACCGACCAGGATCCGGACTTCGTGGTGCTCGGCGAGACCCGCACCTATTCCTTCGAGGCCATCACCATGGCCATCCGGCTGATCCTGGGCGGGGCACGGTTCATCGCCACCAACCCGGACGCCACCGGCCCCTCCAAGGACGGCCCCATGCCGGCCACCGGGGCGATCGCCGCCCTGATCACCAAGGCCACCGGCCGGGAACCCTACATTGTCGGCAAGCCGAACCCCATGATGTTCCGATCCGCGATGAACCAGATCGACGCCCACTCGGAGACCACGGCCATGATCGGGGACCGGATGGACACGGACATCATCGCCGGCATGGAGGCGGGCCTGCACACGGTGCTGGTGCTCAGCGGCATCACCCACAAGGACGACATCGCCGCCTACCCGTTCCGGCCCAACCAGATCCTGAACTCGGTGGCGGACCTCAAGAACCAGATCTAGGCCGCTAGAACGCCACCTTCCGGCCGCCGCCGGCCGGAAGGGGCAGGATCTGGTCCTGGAGCTGCTCGACCAGCTGCTTGTAGATCCCCGGGTTCCACTGGGGGCTGGCGTGGGCCGGCCGGGCGCCGTCGGTCTGCAGCGAGTCGGAGACCATGTTGCCCGCGAACCGCAGCATCCAGGAGTCCCGGGCCGTCTCGTAGCTGACGGTCTGGTCCGCCGGGTTGCCAATGAACGCCATTCTGGCGTCGCCGAGCTTGCCCACGTACCGGCCCGGATCGAAGTGGTAGATGTAGGCGGACTCGCTCTGGATCAGGACGCTGGACGGCGCGATCGGGGAAAGCTGCTCGAGTGTCTGGTCAACGATCTGGCCCCAGGTGCGCTCGTGTTTGTTGAGCACCCGTTCGCCGAGCTCGTAGCCGCCGCGCAGCACCGTGGGGAACCGGACGCCGCTCTCGTAGAGGAACACCACACCCTCGAACCAGCTCTGGTCCAGCACGTCGCTGCGGGTTGCGGGGCTGGAGTCCAGCAGGATGAAGGCCACCTTGACGCCGTGCAGTTCCAGCAGCCGGGCGGCCACCTGCACGGCGACCATCCCGCCGAAGCTGTGGCCGTAAAAGTAGAGGGTCTCCAGCTTGTGGGCGCGCACGTGCTCGATCACGGCGATCACGATCTTGTCGATCTCCAGGCCCACGTTGGAGTAGCCGACGGCGGCCAGCTGGCCGCGTTTGTTCATGGCGCCACGCAGGGAGTTCAGGATCCACTGGGCCTCCTCCCAGCTGGTCTTGAAGCCCGGGAAGAGGATCCAGCTGGCGCGCGGGTAGTAGCGTTCGGCGACGTCGTCGGGCACGGTCAGGATCTTGTTCACCCGGCGCTCGGCCTGGACGCGGCGGGTGAAGAGCATGTCCGCGGCCAGGAGTCCCGCGGTGCCGGCGCCGATCAGGAAGTTCCGCCGGGAGAACCGTTCCAGTTCGGCGGCGTGCCGGAGGAGCCGGGCATCCGCCTTCGCGGTTCCGCCCTCCGTCACTTCGGTCTCACGCGGCACACCACAACCGTAACCACTGCGGCTTCCACGGGAAAATGCTCCGGTTCGGGGAGTGCGGCGCCGCCGGGTCCGCGGCGCCCGGACAGGTCAGAGGGTTTCGGTTTCGCGGTCGAATTCGCGGCGGGACATCTCGAACCGGATGTCCTCGTAGTGGGCCAGCAGCTCGGAGGCGGCGCCGCGGGCGGGATCGTCGAGCTTGCTGAAGGCGTCGTCCGAGGCCGCCAGCAGTTCGGCGTCCGAGTACCGGCCCAGCGGACGGATTTTGGCGGCGTGGAAGTCGGCGGCGGCGAAGTCCAGGTCCTCGAAGACGCTGCCGGACGCGTCGGCTGAGCACTGCAGTTCCAGCGAGACCCCGGCGGAAAGGGGCGGCGCGCCGGAGAGGTCCAGCTGGCGGCTCTGGCCGTCGATGGCGTTGAGGTCGTGGCGCAGGCCGGCGAGGGCGGCGGATTCGACGAAGGGCGAGCGGGAGAGATCCACGCGGATGTGCCAGGTGAAACCGGAGCGGCGGATGCGCTGGATCAGCTGCAGGAGGGCCGGACGGGTTTCGCGGTTAAGGGTGCCAATAACATCGATCCGGACGATGTCGAGACCGACGTCGAGCTTTACGTGAGCGTTCAGGGATTGGTCCATAGGTACTCCAAAGAAGGTATCTTTGGCCGACGGCTCAACCTCGCTCAGACTATCGGCCGAATACTAGCGGCACAAGTTCCCGGATCAGCCCGCGGCTTGCCGGCCCGGCTCCTGATAGTGGGTCCGGGTGCCGGAACCACCCACGGACTTCACCAGCGAGGTCGCCACCTCACGGAGTTTGATGTTCCCGTGGTTGGAGGCGTCCGTCAGGATCCGCACCGCGGTCTCCTGGTCGCAGCGGTTCTGGGCCATGACGATGCCGATGGCCATGTCGATCACCGTGCGGGACTCCAGGGTGGCGCGCAGGTTGCTGGCGCTGTCCGCATGCAGCGAGCAGCGCACGGCCATGCGCAGCGCCTGGCTGATCTGCCGGGTGTAGTGGCGGGCCTTGTCGGCTGCCTCGCCGTCGAACTTGCGCGGGACGTCGGAGTAGAGGTTCAGCGCCGCCTGCGCCTCGCCCTGCAGGTGGAACGGGACGGAGAGCACCGAGCGCAGGCCGAACGAGGCGACGGCGTCGGCGTATTCGGGGCCCCAGCGCTCCTCGTCCAGCAGGTCGGGGACGTAGACCTCGCGTTCCTCCTGCGCCGCCGTCAGGCAGGGACCCTGGGCCAGCCGGTACTGGATCTCGTCGATCGCCCGGGCGTCGTCGCTGCTCCAGCCGATCGTGGCGGCCTTCCGGTCGCGCAGCAGGGTGATCCCGCAGAGCGCGTCCTCGCCGTCGCCGGCCACTTGGTGTGCGGAGAACCGCGCCAGGTCGTTCAGGAACTCCTCGAAGTCACTGCTGTCGAGGATGAGGTCCTGGACCTGGTCTACCAGCGTTCCAAGGTCGGTCTGGGTGTGGTCATGGGAAGGGGGCATGGGCGGTGTTCTCCGGCTGCAGGCGCCGGCATGCCGGCGCGGGTGTTGAGGAAATGATAAGTCGGGCCCCAAACCCGGTCCAGAGGATTCCGCTGCAGGGAAAACCCTTAGTCCAGGCCCAGTTCGTCCTTGCCGAAGGCAAACAGGTAGGGCACGCCGGCCTCGGCCTCGATCTTTTCCTTGGCACCGGTGGCCCGGTCCACGATCACGGCGACGGCCACCACGTTGCCGCCAGCCTTCCGCACACCCTCGACCGCGGTCAGCGCGGAGCCGCCGGTGGTGGAGGTGTCCTCCAGGACCAGGACATTGCGGCCCTCCACGGAGGGGCCTTCCACCTGGCGGCCCATGCCGTAGGACTTCTGCGCCTTGCGGACCACGAACGCGTCCACCGGGCGGCCGGCGTCGACGGCGGCGTGCATCACCGCGGTGCCCACAGGGTCTGCGCCCATGGTCAGGCCGCCGGCGCACTCGAAGTCGATGCCGGCGTCGTCGAGCAGGGACAGCATGACCTGGCCCACCAGGCGGGAGGCCTCATGGTGCAGGGTGATGCGGCGCAGGTCGATGTAGTAGTCGGCCTCGGCGCCGCTGGAGAGGATGACCTTGCCGCGGACGACGGCGAGTTCCTTGATCAGTTCCAGGAGGCGGGCGCGGGCGGCGGCGGCGTCGGCCGCGGTGTCAGTGGAGGCTGTCATGGCACCCAGTTTAGTGGCAGTACAGGCTCGGACGTGCCGCCCCGACCGGCCCCACGCGGCGCCGCTCGGCCCCCGCATTGTCCGCTCCCGGCCCCCGCTCTGGCGCCGGGACTAACGGCTCTTGGCACCGGCGGGGAGCGGGCGTCCGATGTAACCATGACGGCAGGAACCGCGCCCTCGCTCCGCTGGCCGGCCATCGGGAAAGATCCCGACAGCTTCCGGGTCCGCCCCCATCTGGCCGATTACGATGCCGCCCGCGCCGCGTTCAGCTGGGACGAGGCCCGGCGGCAGCTCTCGGGGCTGCCGGGCGGCCGGGGCCTGAACATCGCGTACGAGGCGGCGGACCGGCACGTGGCGGCCGGGCTCGGCGGCCGGGAGGCGCTGCGGTTCATCCGGGCCGACGGCGGCGCCCACGCGCTGACCTACGCGGACCTGGCCGAGCGGAGCAACCGGTTCGCCGCGGCACTGCGGGGACTCGGCGTCGGCCGCGGCGAGCGCGTCTTCTCACTCCTGGGCCGCAGCCCCGCCCTCTATACCGCCATGCTGGGCACGTTCAAGAACGCCAGCGTCTTCTGCCCCCTGTTCTCCGCGTTCGGCCCCGAACCGGTGCGGCAACGCCTGCAGCTGGGCGGTGCCCGCGCCCTGGTCACCACCCGGGCGCTGTACCGGCGGAAGATCGCCCCGCAGCGGGACGCACTGCCGGAGCTGCGGCACGTCCTGCTCGCTGACGCGGACGGCCACCCGGAACCGGGCACGCTGGACCTGGCCGCGCTGCTGGCGGAGGCGCCCGCGGACGAGGAGATCGCCGCCACGCAGCCGGAGGACATGGCGCTGCTGCACTTCACCTCCGGGACCACCGGAACGCCCAAGGGTGCCATCCACGTCCACGACGCCGTCACCGCCCACCACGCCACCGGCACCTTCGCCCTGGACCTGCACCCGGAGGACATCTACTGGTGCACCGCGGACCCGGGCTGGGTCACCGGCACCTCCTACGGCGTCCTCGCCCCGCTCAGCCACGGCGTGACGAGCATTGTGGACGAGGAGGAAATGGACGCGGACCGCTGGTATCGGATCCTCGCCGGCGAGCGCGTCTCGGTCTGGTACACGGCGCCCACGGCCCTGCGGATGCTGATGAAGGCCGGGGCGGAGCGCGCCGCCGGCCATGACCTGTCCGCGCTGCGGTTCGTCGCCAGCGTGGGCGAGCCGCTGAACCCGGAGGTGGTCCTCTGGGGCCGGGAAGCCTTCGGCCAGCCCGTGCACGACAACTGGTGGCAGACCGAGACCGGCGGGATCATGATCGCCAACTTCGCCGCGACGGAGATCCGGCCCGGGTCGATGGGGCGGCCGCTGCCGGGCATCGAGGCGGCCCTGGTGCTCAGGGACGAGGCGGACAGGCCGGTGGTCCGGGACGGGGCCGCGGTGCTGGTCACGGACCCGGATACCATGGGCGAACTGGCGCTGCGGCCGGGCTGGCCCTCGATGTTCCGCGGCTACCTGAATGAGGAGGAGCGGTACCGGAAGTGCTTCGCCGGCGGCTGGTACCTCACCGGCGACCTGGCCCGGTGCGACGCCGACGGCTACTACTGGTTCGTGGGCCGCGGCGACGACGTGATCAAGTCCTCCGGGCACCTGATCGGCCCCTTCGAGGTGGAGAGCTCGCTGATGGAGCACGACGCCGTCGCCGAGGCGGGGGTGATCGGCGTCCCGGACCCGGTGGCCGGGGAGGTAGTGAAGGCGTTCGTGGAGCTCCGCCCCGGCGTCGAACCCTCCGAGGAGCTGCGGCTGGACATCATCGCCTTCGCCCGGAAGCGGCTGGGGCCGGCCGTGGCGCCGCGGCTGCTGGACTTCACCACGGCGCTGCCGAAGACCCGCAGCGGCAAAATCCTCCGCCGGCTGCTGAAGGCCCGCGAGCTGGGCCTGCCGGAGGGCGACACCTCCACCATCGAGTCCGGTCCGGCGTCCAGGGACCCGGCGTGAGCGGCCCGGACGCCGTGGAGCTGCTGCGGCAGATGCTCCGGGTGCGCCGGCTCGAGGAGAAATGCGTCGAGCTCTACAGTGCCGCCAAGATCCGCGGGTTCCTGCACGTCTACATCGGCGAGGAGGCGGTGGCCGCCGGGGTGCTGTCCGCGCTGGGTCCGGAGGACGCCGTCGTCGCCACCTACCGCGAGCACGGCCATGCCCTCCTGCGCGGGGTGTCCGCCGGCGCCATCCTGGCCGAGATGTACGGCAACGTCGAGGGCTGCTGCCGGGGCCGGGGAGGGTCCATGCACCTGTTCGACGCCGCCACCCGCTTCTACGGCGGCAACGCGATCGTGGCCGGCGGGCTGCCCCTGGCGGTGGGCCTGGCGCTCGCGGACAAGCTGGCCGGCCGGCCCCGCGTCACCGCCTGCTTCTTCGGCGAGGGCGCCGTCGCGGAGGGAGAATTCCACGAAAGCATGAACCTCGCCGCGCTCTGGCAGCTGCCGGTACTGTTCTGCTGCGAGAACAACCTCTATGCGATGGGCACCGCGCTGGGCCGCTCCGAGTCGCAGACGGACATCGCACTCAAGGCCGCCGGCTACGAGATGGCCGCCTGGGCGGTGGACGGGATGGACGTGCTGGCGGTGGAGGACACCGCCCGCCGCGCGGTGGACGCGGTCCGGGCCGGCGGCGGGCCACACTTCCTGGAGCTGCGCACCTACCGGTTCCGGGCCCACTCGATGTTCGACCCGGAACGCTACCGGGACAAGGCCGAGGTGGCGCGGTGGCAGGAGCGGGACCCGATCACACTGTTGCGCACATCCCTGGCGGGTTCCGGCGATCTTCCCGACGCGGACTGGGAGCAGCTCCAGGCCGACGCCGACGCCGAGATCGCAGCCGGCGTCGCGTTCGCGGAGGCCGGGACGCCCGAACCGGTCGCGGACCTGGAACGGTTTGTCTACAGCGAGGCCGGCGCTTCCGGGGGTTCCGAAGCCGGCGCTTCGGGGAGTTCCGGCGCCGATACTTCCGGGAGCCGGCCATGAAGTCCAGCTACCGTGAGGCCCTCCGCGCCGGAATCCGGGACGCGCTGCAGCGGGACAGTCGGGTGTTCCTGATGGGTGAGGATGTGGGCGCGTACGGCGGTTCGTTCGCCGTCAGCCTGGGCCTGCTGGAGGAGTTCGGGCCGGAGCGCATCCGGGACACCCCCCTCTCCGAGTCCGGGTTCGTGGGCGCCGGGATCGGGGCGGCCCTGGGCGGGATGCGTCCGATCGTCGAGATCATGACGGTCAACTTCAGCCTGCTGGCCCTGGACCAGTTGATGAACAACGCCGCCTCGCTGCTGCACATGTCCGGCGGGCAGTTCCACGTCCCGCTGGTGGTCCGGATGACCACCGGGGCGGGCCGGCAGCTCGGCGCCCAGCACTCGCACAGCCTCGAGGGCTGGTACGCGCACATCCCGGGGCTGCGGATCCTCGCCCCCGCCACCCTGGAGGACGCCTTCGGCATGCTCTGGACCGCGCTGGGGGACCCGGATCCGGTGCTGATCTTCGAACACGGCTCGCTCTACAACGTCCAGGGCGAGCTCGCCGAGGATGCCGGCGCCGTCGACATCACCACCGCCGCCGTCCGTCGGCCCGGCACGGACATCACCCTCATCACCTACGGCGGGACGCTGCCGCTGACCCTGGAGGCGGCGGACCGGCTCGCCGGGGACGGGATCGACGCCGAGGTGCTGGACCTGCGCACCCTCCGCCCGCTGGACGAGGCCACCATCCTCGCCGCGGTGCGACGGACCCGCCGCGCCGTCGTCGTCGATGAGGGTTGGCGCAGCGGCAGCATCTCCGCGGAGATCTGCGCCCGGCTTGGCGAGCAGCTTTTCTACGAGCTCGACGCCCCGGTGGCCCGGGTGTGCAGCGCCGAGGTGCCCATCCCGTACTCCAAGCATCTGGAACTGGCGGCCCTCCCCTCGGCCGAGCGGGTGGTGGCGGCCGCGCGCGGGGCGGTGGGGGCGCGTGGGTGACTTCCTGATGCCTTCCCTGGGGGCGGACATGGACCACGGGAAGATCGTCGAATGGCTGGTCAAGCCCGGGGACTACGTCCGCCGCGGCGACCTGGTGGCCGTGGTGGACACGGACAAGACCGTCATGGACATCGAGTCCTTCCAGGAGGGGGTGGTGTCGGAGCTGCTGGTGGGGCTGAACCAGACCGTGCCGGTGGGAACACCCGTGGCCCGGATCACCCAGACCCCGGCCGAGGTCCCCGGGCCGACGCCGGAGGCTCCCCCGGCGTCCGTGGCCCGGCCTGGCGCTGTGATACCACCCCCCTCAACGCCGCCGGTCCGCTCTTCCACGGAACCGGTACCTGCCGCTAGGCCGCCGGCCCCGGCACCGGTCGCGCCGCCGGTCCGGCACCTGGCCCACCGGCTCGGCGTGGACACGGACCGGATCCACGGGACCGGCCGGGACGGCGCCATCACCCGGGCCGACGTCGAACACGCCGCAGCGGCAAGACCCGGCCCTGCCCGAGCTACGGCCGGCCCGGTGCGGCGTGGCCGGGCGGAGCCTGACCGGGAGGAGTCCGGCCGGGTTCGCGCGGCGCCACGCGCCCGCCGCCTGGCCGCGGAGCTCGGCGTCGACCTTTCCACGCTCGCCGGGACCGGCCCGGACGGCGCCATCACCGCCCAAGACATTCAACGCGCCGTCCAAGCGCGGCAGACACCGCCCGCTGCTCCCCCGCCGGAGCCGCCCGCGGCGCCCGCCGCTCCCGAACAAGGCGGACAGCTACAAGCCGTGCCGGAGCCGGCCGCCTCCGCACAGTCCGGCACCGAAACCCCGGCGACGGACCGGACCGCGGCGCTCCGGCGGGCGATCGGCTCGCTGATGTCACGCTCCAAACAGACCATCCCGCACTACTACCTCAGCGCCACGCTGGACCTGCGCGCGGCCATGGACTGGATGCAACACGTCAACGCGCAACGGCCCGTGGCGGCCCGGCTGGTCCCCTCAGCCTTGCTGCTCAAGGCCGCGGCGCTCGCCGCCCGGGACGTACCGGAGGTCAACGGCTTCTATGTCGACGACGAATTCCGGCGCAGCCCCGCGGTTCACCTGGGCGTGGCGGTTGCCCTGCGGCAGGGCGGCCTGGTGGCGCCGGCCCTGCACGACGCGGACACCCTCACCCTGGACGAACTGATGGCCCAGCTGCGCGACCTGGTGGGCAGGGCCCGGGCCGGGCGGCTGCAGCGGGCCGAAATGGCGGACCCCACGCTCACCGTTACCAACCTGGGCGACCTCGGCGTCGACAGCGTCTTCGGCGTGATCTACCCGCCGCAGGTGGCGCTGCTGGGACTGGGCCGGGTGCAGGAACAGCCGTGGGCGGAGAACGGGATGCTGGGCGTGCGGCACGCGGTGACCGCCACCCTCTCGGCCGACCACCGGGTCAGCGACGGCCTTCGCGGCGGCCGCTACCTGGCCCGGATAGGGGAACTGCTGCAAACGCCCGAAGAGCTTTGACCACGAGCTGGAACGGAGAGGCCATGAACGAACAGGACGCCCGGGAGGCGGTCCGCGCGGCGTTGCGGAAGGTGGCGCCCGACGTCGAACTGGACGACGTCGACGGCGGCGCACGGCTGCGCCAGGACCTGGAGCTGGACTCGCTGGACTTCCTCCGGCTGGTGGAAGTGATCGACACGGACACCGGGGTGGACATCCCCGAGCGCGACTACCCGGCCGTCGCCACGGTGGACGGACTGGTCGGCTACCTCGGCAGCCACGGGTAGGGATAGAGAGGCACTGTCATGATGAATGGTTGGTACGGAAACGGGTGGGGCCTCGGCGGCTGGATCGTCATGGCCTTGCTGATGCTGATTTTCTGGGGCGGCGTGATCACGGTGGTGGTGCTCCTCCTGCGGCGGCCCCACCACCCCGGCCACGGCTTCCCGGAGCGCGGCTTCCCGGAACAGCCCGCGCACGATGACGCCGAGCGGATCCTCAACGAGCGCTTCGCCCGAGGGGAAATCGACGAGCAGGAGCTCACCGCGCGGCGGGCGGCCCTGAGGCGCCGGGAGTGAGCGGGCTCTCCCGGCGGGGCCAGAACCTTGTGGCGGGCGCCGCCGTCGTCCTCTTGACCGTGCTGAGCCTTTTGGCCGTCGGACTCTTGGGCACCCCGGCCGGGCACGGCCCCGGCGGGCGGCCCGCGGCCGGCTGTACCGTCCCGGCCCTGACCGGAACCCAGATCAACGTCACGTTGACGAACATGGGCGGACCGGTCATGCGCCCGCGGAACGGCATGATGGGCGGGGCGATGCGGCTGCGGGCCGACCGCGGCACCGTCACCCACGGCACGGTCTCCTTCCTGGTGACGAACGCCGGGAGCATCAGCCACGAGATGGTGATCCTCCCCCTGCCCGACAACCAGGTCCCCGGAACCCGTCCGGTCGGGCCGGACGGCACAATCGACGAAAGCGGCAGCCTCGGGGAGGTCTCCGCCAGCTGCTCCGAAGGCTCCGGTGAGGGAATCCTGCCCGGCACCTCGGGCTGGGTGACCCTCACTCTGCCGCCGGGCCGGTATGAGCTGGCCTGTAACCTCCCCGGCCATTACGAGGCCGGCATGTACACCCAGCTCACCGTCCCCTGAGCCCGGCCCCGGCGAGATAGCCGCCGGTGGTAAAGGTAGCCTTGGATCAGCAGCTTCCACCAGGAGGGATGATCGCCGTGACCGGACGGGCCGCCAGCATGATGGCCGTCCTGCACCGTGCCCGGATGGTCCTGCTGTCCGTGGCCCTGATGGCCGGCATCCTCGGAATGCACGTCATGTCGCTCGCACCGATGGACGGGCACGGCACCCCGGCGGAGGCCTCCGCCGGGGTCCACAGCGCCGCAATGCCCGACCACAATCACGGTGGCCAGCAGCAGCCGGGGACGGCACCCGACGACCATTGCACCGGCCCGCACGGCGGTACCGGCATGCACACCATGGATCCCTCCTGCACTCCTGCCGCGGCGTCGGCGTCTTTCGCGGCCCCGCCGCCGGGCACCGGTGTCGCCGTCGCCACCCCGCCGTCCGGCGTCTTCGTGGCGGCCCCGCGCTGGTCCTATCTTCCCGGGAGCCCATCCCCCGGGGACCTTTGCATCAGTCGCACGTAAAAGAAGAGAGCGCGCCGTGAAGCCCCCGGCGCCCGCCCCGCCGGCCACCCATAGGGCCTGGCCGGCGCGTCAACGACGCGTACCTCTTCCGCGGGCGCCCGAGCGCCCGAAACGATCCGAAGGACCCCGATGAAAGCCCAGAAGTACCTTGCCCTGTCCGCCACCGCCGTCGCGGCCGCCCTTGCCCTCGCCGGCTGCGCTTCCGGCTCCAGTACAGGCTCCGCCCCGATGAATTCCATGAACGGCATGGATCACGGAAGTATGTCCGGCAGCGCACCCGCCAGCACCGCGCCAGCCGCCTCGGACCACAACGCCGCGGACACGATGTTTACCCAAGGCATGCTCCCCCACCACCAGCAGGCCGTGGAGATGAGCGACCTGATGCTGGGCAAGAGCGGCATCCCCGCGCCGGTCAAGGACCTCGCCTCCAGGATCAAGGCCGCCCAGGGCCCGGAGATCGCCACCATGACCGGCTGGCTCAAGGGTTGGAACGAGTCCGCCACCATGGCGCCCGGCCACACCATGGAGGGCATGATGGGCGACGACGACCTGAACGGCTTGAAGGCCGCCCAGGGCACCGAGGCGGCCAAGCTGTTCCTAACCCAGATGATCGCCCACCACCAGGGCGCCGTCACGATGGCCAAGACCGAGATCGCCCAGGGGAAGAACGCCGACGCGGTGGCACTGGCGAAGAGCATCGTCACCGCCCAGGAGGCCGAGATCAAGGAGATGCAGGGGCTGTTGCCGACCCTCTAGGCGCTAGGTCCGGGCCTGCGGGCTTGCCCCGGCGCGGCGCGCAAACGCCGGGGCATGCTCGGGCAACGGTCCGAAGCCGATCAGCCGTGGCATCAGGCCGCGGATGGCCGGGAGCCGGCGGGCCAGCAGGATCACGATGCCCGGGATCCGGGTCCGTTTCCCGGCCATCACCGGCCCAAAAATCGCCCGGTGCATCAGGCGTTGCGCGGTCTGCACGATCACGGTGGGCGGGCGGCGCCGTCGTTCCACCTTCTCCAGGTCCTCGGCACTGACGGTTCCCCGCAGCAAGGCGGGGGCCAGCAGTTTCGCGGCGGCGACGGCGTCCTGGATGGCGAGATTGATGCCGACGCCGCCCGCCGGGGACATCGCGTGGGCCGCATCGCCGATGCAGAGGAGCCCGTTCAGGTGCCAGGACCGCAGCCGGTCCAGCCGGACGTCCAGCCAGTGCAGGTCGTCGAGGGAACCGATGGCATCCACGCGGTCGGCGAGGTCGGGCCGCAGCGCCGCGATCCGCCGTCGGAAGCCCTCCACCCCCTCGGCCCGGATCCGCGCGTCCGCTCCCTTGGGGGCCAGGTACGCGATCTGGTAGTAATCGGTGCGGTTGAGGGCGATCAGGGCCTCGCCGGGGCCGAGCGCCGGGATCAGTCCTGCCACCTCGCCGGCTTCCTCGGCGTGGCGCGGGAGCCTGAACCACCAGGTGTCGAACGGGACGGGAAACTCCACGGGGGCGAGCCCGGCCGCGGCCCGGAGTGCCGAATGCCGGCCGTCGGTCGCCACCACCAGGTCCGCCCGCAAATCCTCCTCGACACCGTCCGGGCGGCGCAGGCGGATGCCGCGGACCCGGCCGCCGTCGCGGATCAAGCCGGTGGCGGAGTGGCTCATCAGCAGCGTGAAGCCCGGTTCCTCGGCCGCGGCGGCCGCCAGGAAGTTAAGGAAATCCCACTGCGGCATCATGGCGATGTAGTCATAGGGGGGCTTCAGCAGTCCGAAGTCGCCCAGGGTCACCGGCGGCCCGCCCGGTACCGGCAGGACCACGCTCCGCAGCTTGCTCTGTGGCAGCCGGCGGAACTCCTCGCCGAGTCCCAGTTCGTCGATCAGCCGGACCGTGGAGGGGTGGACGGTGTCGCCGCGGAAGTCGCGGAGGAAGTCTGCGTGTTTTTCCACCACCGTCACGCGCACGCCGGCCCGCGCCAGCAACAGGCCCAGCATTAGGCCGGCCGGACCGCCGCCCGCCACCACACATCCCGTGGACTCCATGGCCATACGCTACGCCGGTCCGGACCCTGGCGGCAGGGCCTTAACGGGCGCATTTCCGCGCCGGTTCCGGACCGCCGCGGCGGAAACGGACCGGCGCACCCCGGGTCCGCGGCGCACCGGTCCGGAAGCTCCGCGGAGACCGCGCCGGGAGCTCAAGTAGGCGGCAACAGTTGAGCCCGGGGGACGCCGCTGACTAGGCTGAGGGACATGCGTGAACTCCAGGCGAAGATCATCGAGGAAATGGGCGTGCAGCCCCGGATCGATCCGGCCGGGGAGGTGCGCAAACGCGTCACGTTCCTGAAGGAATACCTCAAGGCCAGCCACACCAAGGGCTTCGTCCTGGGCATCTCCGGCGGACTCGATTCCTCGCTGGCCGGCCGGCTGGCGCAGCTGGCGGTCGAGGAGCTCGAGGACGAAGGCACGGAGGCCGACTTCGTGGCGGTGCGGCTGCCCTACGGCGTCCAGCACGACGAGGAAGACGCCCAGGCCGCACTCGACTTCATCCGGGCCAAGACCGAGTGGACCTTCAACATCTCGGCCGCCGTCGACGGCTTCGAGGACGAGTTCGAGAAGACCACCGGCGACGGCATCTCCGACTTCCACAAGGGCAACACCAAGGCCCGCACCCGCATGACAGCCCAGTACGCCCTGGCCGGCGAGCGCAACTACCTGGTGATCGGCACGGACCACGGCGCCGAATCCGTCACCGGTTTCTTCACCAAGTTCGGCGACGGCGGCGCGGACATCCTCCCGCTGTTCGGCCTGAACAAGCGCCAGAACCGGGCCCTGCTGGCCGAACTCGGCGCCCCGGCGCGGATCTGGGAGAAGGTGCCGACGGCGGACCTGCTCGACAACACGCCCGGCCGCACCGACGAGGACGAGCTGGGCCTGAGCTACGACACGATCGACGACTACCTCGAGGGCCGGGACGTCCCCGAGGCGGCAGCCGAGGCGATCGAGAAGCGCTACCTGCAGACCCGGCACAAGCGGACCGTGCCCGTCTCCATCTTCGACACCTGGTGGAAGTAATAGCCTCCTAGGCTCCCTGTAGCTGCAGCGAGATCCGGTGGGCCTCGTCCAGCAGCAGGCGGCCCAGCTGCTCGCCCCGCTCGCCGCGGAAGCGCGGTTCGATGCCGGTCAGGGACAGTGCCCAGGCCGGGCGGCCCCGCCGGTCGAACACGGCCGCGCCCATCCCCCAGCTGCCCTCCAGGACCAGCCCGGGATTGACCGAGTAGCCCGTGGACCGGGTCAGCTCCAGGTTGGCCCGGACCCGTTCCTCCGTGTGCCCGGCGGCGAAGCTGCCCGCGTGGGCCTCCCAGTCCGACAGGATCTCCTCCTGCTCCTCGTGCGGCAGGAACGCCATGATGGCCGTCCCGGCGGAGGCCACCCCCAGGGGGAAGCGGACCCCCTCGTGCAGGACGAAGGACCGCACCGGGAAACTGCCCTCCTCCCGGAGCAGGCAGACGGTCTCGGCGCCGCGGCGGATAGAGAAGAAGGCGCTCTCCCCCGTCTCCTCGGCCAGCCGGCGCAGGCTGGGCCGGGCGATGTCCTCCAGCGGGAACCGGGCCGAGGCCACGGACCCAAGCAGCAGGATCTCCGGGCCCAGCACCCAGTGACCGCTGACCGGATCCTGATCCAGCAACCCCTCCGCGGCGAGCGAGCTCAGCAGCCGGTGCACGGTGGGCCGGGTCAGCCCGGACTCGCGGACCAGCTCGGCCAGCCCGGACCCCTCCGGCTTCCGCCCGACGATCCGCAGCAGCGCCGCCACCCGGCTGACCACCTGCGCGCCCTGCACCGGAACAGCACTCATCTGAACCCTCCAACCGCTCAAAAGCATCCTAATCATCCACAATATGGACAGCTCATAGCCTACCGTCCACACTGTAGAAGTCCACGGAATTCCGGGAATTTCCCGCGTTGACAGTGTTCCACGCCACACTCTAAGCTCCTTCATCAGGTCACCAGTCCACAAAGTGGATGGCGGCTTCGGCCCCGCCGGCCGCCAACAGCTCGAACGCTCAACGAGGAGATGCCATGTCCAAGCTCAGAACCAGCGCAGCCGCCGCCCTGCAGGATGTCCTGCGGGACGGCATGACGCTCGCCGTCGGCGGCTTCGGCCTCAGCGGCATCCCGGCGGACCTGATCGAGGCCGTGCGGGACTCCGGTGTCAAGGACCTCACTGTCGTCTCGAACAACATGGGCGTGGACGGCAAGGGCCTGGGCCTGCTGATCGAGGCCGGCCAGGTCCGCAAGGTCATTGCCTCCTACGTGGGCGAAAACAAGCTCTTCGCCGAGCAGTACCTGGCCGGCAAGCTGGAGGTCGAATTCACCCCGCAGGGCACGCTCGCGGAGCGGATGCGCGCCGGCGGCGCAGGCATCCCCGCCTTCTACACCAAGACCGGCGTCGGCACCCTGGTGGCCGAAGGCAAGCCGCTCGCGGAGTTCGACGGCGAAACGTACGTCCAGGAGCGCGCCATCAAGGCCGACGTCGCCCTGGTCCACGCGCACACCGCGGACACCGACGGCAACCTGATCTACCGCTACACCGCGCAGAACTTCAACCCCGTCGTCGCCACCGCCGGCGCCGTGACCATCGCCGAGGCCGAGGTGATCGTCGAACCCGGCCAGCTGGACCCGAACCACATCGTCACCCCCGGCGTCTTCGTCCAGCGGCTGGTCCAGGCCACCGACCGGGTCAAGGACATCGAACAGCGCACCGTCCGGCCCCGCGCCGAAGCCGCCCCCGCCGCGGTCTGATCCGCCCCACCGACACTTTTCCAGGAGACTCACCATGGCTTGGACCCGCAACGACATGGCCGCCATCGCGGCCGAAGAACTCAACGACGGCGACTACGTCAACCTCGGCATCGGCATCCCCACCCTCGTGGCCAACAACCTGCGCGAGGGCGTGCGGGTGGTGCTGCAGAGCGAGAACGGCCTGCTCGGCATGGGCCCGTTCCCCTACGAAGGTGACGAGGACGCGGACCTGATCAATGCCGGCAAGCAGACCGTCACGGTCCTGCCCGGCGGCAGCATCTTCGACTCCGCCACCTCCTTCGGCATGATCCGCGGCGGCCACGTCAAGGTCGCCATCCTCGGCGCCATGCAGGTTTCCGGTGCCGGCGACCTGGCCAACTGGACCATCCCCGGCAAGATGGTCAAGGGCATGGGCGGCGCCATGGACCTGGTGGCCGGCACCCCGCGCGTCGTCGTCCTCACCGAACACAACGCCAAGGACGGCACCGCCAAAATCGTCAAGGAATGCACGCTGCCGCTGACCGGCCTGAGCTGCGTGGACCGCATCATCAGCGACTTGGCCGTCTTCGACCTGGTAAAGAACGAAGACACCGGTAGCCGCCGGCTCACGCTCACGCGCCTCGCCCCCGGCGTCACGGTCGAGGAGATCCGCGGGAAGACCGAGGCGGAGTTCGACGTCGATCCCGCCCTGGAAGAGACCACTGACGCGCTTGAGGAGGCCCGGGCATGAGCCTGAAGGACCAGTTCGGCAAGGACGTCCTGCTCACCGGGTGGGGCCACAGCCGCTTCGGCAAGCTGACCGAGGAGACCCTGGAGTCCCTGATCGTGCAGGTCGCCACCGAGGCGATCGGCAACGCCGGGATCGAGCCGGGCCAGATCGACGAGGTCTACCTGGGCCAGTTCAACTCCGGCATGATGCCGCTGGCGTTCCCGTCCTCGCTGGCTCTGCAGGTCTCCGAGCAGCTCGCCAATGTGCCCTCCACCCGGGTGGAAAACGCCTGCGCCTCCGGTTCGGCCGCCTTCCAGCAGGGCACCAAGTCGCTGCTGGCCGGCACCGCCAAGACCGTCCTGGTGATCGGTGCCGAGAAGATGACGCACGCCGGGGCCGACGTCGTGGGCGCCGCCCTGCTGGGCGCCGACTACGACATGGCCGGCAAGCCCTCCACCACCGGCTTCACCGGGCTCTTCGCCGAGGTCGCCAAGCACTACGAGAAGCGCTATGGCGCTGTTTCCGACGCCCTGGGCACCATCGCGGCGAAGAACCACCGCAACGGCGTCGATAACCCCTACGCCCAGCTCCGCAAGGACCTCGGTGAGGAGTTCTGCCGGACCGTGTCGGATAAGAACCCGATGGTCGCCGATCCGCTGCGCCGCACCGACTGCTCCCCCGTCTCCGACGGCGCCGCCGCCGTCGTGCTCTCCGTCGCCCCCACCGGCGGGGCCACCGCCCCGGTCCGGCTTGCCGGCTTCGGGCAGGCGAACGACTTCTTCCCCGCCGAGCGCCGGGACCCGACGGCGTTCGCCGCGACCCGCGCCTCCTGGCAGCGGGCCCTCGGCATGGCCGGCGTCGGGTTGGAGGACCTGGACTTCGCCGAGGTGCACGACTGCTTCACCATCGCCGAGCTGCTGATGTACGAAGTGATGGGCCTGACCGAGCCGGGCCAGGGCGCCCGGGCGATCGAGGAGGGCTGGGTCTTCAAGGACGGCAAGTTCCCGGTCAACGTCTCCGGCGGCCTCAAGGCCAAGGGCCACCCGGTCGGCGCCACCGGCGTGTCCCAGCACGTCATCGCGGCGATGCAGCTCACCGGCACGGCCGGGGACATGCAGCTGGCGGCGCCGCGCCGGGCAGCGGTACAGAACATGGGCGGCGTCGGCATTGCGAACTATGTCAGCGTGCTTGAAGCCGTCTAAGCCGGCGCCCGCCGAACTGGTCTGGGCCACCAATTGGCTGGGCCTGCCGGCCGGGGCACCCGTGATGGTGCTCCGGCCCGGCGGTGTGCCGGTCCCCGCCACCGTGGAGCTCGCCACCCCGGACGGGAAGATCCTCTGGGTCCGCTACCAGTCCACGGGCGAGCGCACCATGCTGTTCAAGTCCGACGGCACCCAGATCTGGTGCGCGAACCCCGATGCCCCCGCCAACCATTGAGGCGGGAACCCCACAGGCTGGTGGTGGGGCACCGGACGATCACCCGGATCGTCAACCTATCGCAACGTTGCGGTGCCCCACCCCATTTATAGGTCTCCGGCCGGAGCCGTGACGGCCATCCCCGTGCAGTCCCCCCGCCAGCCCCTTAGGTCAGTTGGCGGCGGCAGGGACGGCGGAGAGGAGCTCCCGGTAGCGGGCGGCATGGTCCGCCACGTCCTCCCGGGTCGCCCGCGGCGCCCCGTGCAGGACCAGCGGTTCGGCCATCTCCAGCCCGCAAAGATGTGCGGTGGCCTCCAGCGGACGAAGCAACTCCGCCATGGTGAAGCGGTTGTGCCCCGTCGGCGTGTACGCAGCCTCGGGGCCGCCGGTGGAGATGACCAGCTGCAGGCGCTTGCCGTGCAGGGCGTCCCCGCCGGCACCGTAGGCGAAGCCGTAGGTGAGGACCTGGTCCATCCACTCCTTCAGGACTCCGGGGACGGAGTACCAGTGCCAGGGGAACTGCAGGACGATGGTGTCGTGCCGGCGCAGGCGTTCCTGCTCCGCGGCGGCGTCGACGCGCCGGTCCGGATAAACGGAGGCGATCTCCCGGACGGTCACGCCGTCGATGTCCCTGATCGCCGCGGCCAGCTGCGCGTTGATTCCGGATGTGGCCAGGTCGGGGTGGGCGACGACGACGAGGGTGCGGTGCGTGCTCATGGAGGGGGGTGCTTCTCTCAGTAGACAGGTCTGTCTGTTACGACATCGAAGGTACCAGACAGACCTGTCCGTTCACAACCGAACAGGCGGCTCAGGCGTAGTCGCTGTAGAAGCCGCGCCCGGACTTGATTCCGAGCCAGCCCTTGCCGATGTATTCCTGCAGCAGCGGGGCGGACTTGTTCTCCATGCCGGCCAGCTCGCAGTAATGGTTCTCGATGTCGAGCACCACATCCAGGCCCACCTGGTCCATGAAGCGGAACGGTGCCGTGTCCGCCTTGAAGACGTCCACGAACAGGGCATCCACGTCCTCCGGCTCGGCCACGCCCTCGGCCACCACCAGCAGCGCCTCGCGCTTGATCGCGGCCCAGACCCGGTTGAAGATGAAGCCGGTGCTTTCCTTCCGGACCAGGTGCGGCGCCAGCGCGTAAGCGGGCAGTTCGGTCATCAGCAGGTCCAGGACGGCCGGGTCGGTCCGGCCGCAGGACATCAGTTCCACCGAGCGGACGGCAGGCGGCATGTAGAAGTGCATGTTCAGGACCCGCTCCGGGCTGGCCACGCCGCCGATGAACTCCGAGGACGCGAACGACGACGAGTTGCTGGCCAGCAGGGCATCCGCCGGGGCCAGCCGGTCCAGGTCGGCGAAGATCCCGCGCTTGAGCTCGAGCTTTTCGGGCGCCGCCTCGACCACCAGCCAGGCGTTGTCCAGGGCTGCGGCGAGATCGTCGCCGGAGGTGATCCGGCCGGCCGGCGCGGCGCCGTGCTCGGCCGCGACGGCGGGGCGCTCGGCCTCGATGAAGTCGACGGCGGCCCGGCCCACGGCCGGGTTGAGGTCGAAGATGCGCACGTCGGCGCCGCGCAGCGACAGCATCAGGGCCACGCGGCGGCCCAGGGTGCCGCCGCCGATGACGGTGATGGGCCGGACGGCGGTGTCGGCGGGGAGGGTGAAGGTCATGGCGTTTCCTTTCAGGATGCTGCCGGGGAACCGGCAGCGAGGGTGGGACGGTGGGCGGGGTTTTTCCGGAGGGTGCGGAGCAGGGCCGGAATGGCGGCGAGCACCAGGGCCGCACCGTAGATCAGCGTGGTTCCCTTCATGCCGGCCACGGCCACCAGCAGCCCGGCGGCCACGGCGGGGACGCTGAAGCCGAGATAGCAGATCAGGTAGATGCTCGAGAGCATGCCCACCCGCTCGTGCGGTCCGCAGAGCGGCAGGGTCATCCGCATCGCGCCGAAGTACCCGCTGCCGAAGCCGACGCCGGCCACGACGGTGCCCGCGAAGTACAGCGGCGCGGATCCGAGCTGGACGGCCAGCACGGTCAGGGAGATGCCGGTGATCAGGGAGACGACGCCTGTCAGCAGCGTGGTCCGGTCCGAGCGGCGGCGGACCACCAGGATGGCCAGGGCGCCGGGAACGAAGAGGGCAAACAGGGCGAGGCCGCCCACCAGCACCGAGTTGTCCCGGGTAATGGCGTGCGCCAAGGCCGGGCCCAGCGAGAGGTAGAACCCGGCCAGGGCCCAGGTGGCCGCGGCCACCGGCATGGTGGCGGCCATGGTTTTCCGGGCGGAGCCGGGGATCCGGGCCTCGGGCATCAGGGACCGCAGCCAGCCCGGGGCCACCTGCCCGGCGCTCGGCAGCCGGAGTAGCGCCACACCGAGGACCAACAGGAGCGCGGCGAGGAAGAAGTAGACGGTCTTGGTCGGCTCGGGGAGGAACCTGACGACGGAGGCGGACCCGAGCGCGCCGATGGAGAGCCCGATCGGCGAGGCGGCGCTGTTGACCAGGGACCCGCGGCCGCGGCGCTTCGGGCCTTCGAACGCCAGCAGCGCGGCGCCCGCGGCACCCATCGCGGCGCCGGTCGCCACGCCCTGGAGTGCCCGGGCGGCCAGCAGCACCTCCGGCCCCGGAGCGAAGGCGAAGGTCATCATCGCGCCGATCTGCAGCGCCACCGCTCCCAGGAGCACCGGCCGGGTGCCGAGGTGGTTGGCCAGCGAGCCGACCACCAGCAGGGTCAGCAGCACGGCCACGGCGTAGACGGCGAAGATCACCGTGACCGCCGCGGAGCCGAGGCCCCACTCGCGGGCGTAAAACTCGTACAACGGCGACGGCGCCGACGAGGCGCCGATGAAAACCGTCAAGAGCGCCGCGTGAAGCCAGAACGCGGTACCGGTGTTCTTCACAACTGATCCTGCCTACTCGAAACAACCAAACGCACAATCTGTGCATTAAGAGGCTATACCCGCTAAAGCGGATAATTTGCCTTAGGCTGGTGTGATGATGACGACAGCGACCCCCCGCCCCGGCGGCCGGAGCGCCCGCGTCCAGCAGGCCGTGCACCAGGCCGTGCGCTCCCTGCTGGCGGAGAACGAGGGCGACCGGACCGCGCTGTCGGTCCCGCTGGTGGCGGACCGGGCCGGCGTGAACTCCTCCACCATCTACCGCCGCTGGGGGGACCTCCCCCGGCTGCTCGCCGCCGTCGCCTCCAACCAGATGCTCCCCGAGCAGGTGGAGGACACCGGTTCGCTCCGCGGCGACATGGAGGCCTGGTTCATCCCGTACGTGGAGGAGTTCTCCTCCGAACTGGGCCGGCAGGTGCTGTTGGACATGCTGGCCGACGGTGCGGTGACCCGGGACTACTTCGCCCTGATGCAGGGCCACGTCGAGGAGCTGCGCAGGCTGGCCCGGGCGCGCGGGGAGACGGCGCCGGACGCCCGCGAGATCGTTGACGCCGTCGTCGCCCCGGTGATCTACCGGATCCTGTTCAACCACGAATCCGCCGCGGAGCTGGACGTCCGGACCCGGATCGGGCGTCTCCTCGACGGACCACGGACCGCTGGCCGGGACTAAAATCGGTCCATCCCCATCACACCCAGAGCAAGGAATCCCATGCGCGCCACCATCATCCACGGTCCGGGCGATATCCGGGTCGAAGACCGCGACTACCCCACCGTCCAGCAGCCCACCGACGCCGTCGTCAAGGTCACGGCAGCCTGCGTCTGCGGCTCCGACCTCTGGCCCTACCGTGGCGTGAAGCCCACCCACAAGCCCTCCGCGATCGGCCACGAGTTCATCGGCACCATCGAGAGCCTGGGCGACGAGGTCACCGGCCTCGCCGTGGGCGACCTGGTCATTGCGCCGTTCGTGATCAGCTGCGGCGAGTGCCCGCAGTGCCGCAACGGAGTGACCGTCGCCTGCGACCGGCTGGCCGGCTGGGGCGGCACCGACGACGCCGGCCACCCGGTCGACGGCGGTCAGGGCCAGGCCGTCCGCGTCCCGCTGGCCTCCTCCACGCTGGTCAAGGTCCCCGGCATCACCGAACCCGACGACGCCCTCCGCGCCAGCCTGCTCACCCTCTCCGACGTCATGGCCACCGGCCACCACGCCGCCCTCGCGGCGCAGGCCGGCCCCGGCCGGACCGTCGTGGTGGTGGGCGACGGCGCCGTCGGCCTCTGCGGCGTGCTGGCCGCCAAACGGCTGGGTGCCGAGCGCATCATCGCAATGTCCCGGCACGCTGACCGGCAGGCGATCGCCCGCGAATTCGGCGCCACGGACATCGTGGCCGAGCGCGGGGACGAGGGCATCGCCAAGGTGCGCGAACTCCTGGGCGGCGTCCTGGCGGACTCCGTGCTCGAATGCGTCGGCACCAAGGAATCGATGGACCAGGCGCTGCGCAGCGTCCGTCCCGGCGGCGCCATGGGCTTCGTCGGCGTCCCCACCGGGGGCGCCGAAATCCCGGTCCGCTACCTGTTCGACACCAACATCACCATCGGCGGCGGCATGGCCCCCGCGCGCACCTACATCCCGGAACTGCTGGCCGACGTGCTCAACGGCAGCATCAATCCGGGCCGGGTGTTCGACGCCGTCATGCCACTGGAGGAGGCACCGGAGGCCTACCGCGCCATGGACGAACGCCGCGCCATCAAGGTGCTCCTCACCCCGTAACATCCCGATCCGCGGCGGGGGCCGACCGGCCCTTGCCGCACCGGAACCGCCGGGGCTAGCGTGTGCCCACGGGCAGCCCGCCCGCACCCGCCCGCATCGCCCTCCCGTATCCAGGAGCCGTCATGGCCTCACCGTCCGCGCCCGGACCTGCCCCGGAGCCGCACGCACCCGGGGGGCACGCCCTGGACCTGGTGGAGGCGGCCACCGCACCGCTGTCACTGGTGGGCGGCAAGGCCCTGAACCTGGGGCGGATGGTGGCCGCGGGACTGCCGGTGCCCCGCGGTTTCTGCCTCACCACGGACGCCTACCGCCTGGCTGCCCCGCCGGAGCTGGCCGACCTGTCGGCCGCGCTCGACGCCGGAATCCCGCGGGCCGGACTCTCCCAGTCCGCTCCTGACACCGGGGCCGGGCCCGACACCCGGATGGAGGCGGCGGCGCAGGCGGCTCGGGCCCGGGACCTGGTCGGCGCCGCCCCGATCCCGCCCGCCGTCGAGTCCGCGGTACGCGCCGCCTACGCGGACCTTGGGCCGGACACGCCCGTGGCGGTGCGGTCCTCCGCCACCGCCGAGGACCTTCCCTTCGCCAGCTTCGCCGGCCAGCAGGACTCGTTTACCGGAATCGTCGGCGCGGACGCGGTGCTGGACGCGGTCCGCCGCTGCTGGGCCTCCCTCTGGACCGACCGCGCCGTCGCCTACCGCACCGCGAACGGCATCAGCCATACCGGGGTGGGGCTCGCCGTCGTCGTCCAGGACATGGTGGAGGCGGCCACGGCGGGAGTCCTGTTCACAGCGAACCCGGTCACCGGGACCCGCACCGAAATGCTCGTCAACGCCAGCCCGGGCGCCGGCCAGGCGGTGGTTTCCGGCGCCGTGAACCCGGACCAGTTCACCGTGCAGACGGCGACGGCGGAGGTGCTGCACCGGGTGGCAGGCGACGACGACCCGGACCGGGGCTGGAGCCTGGACGACGCCGGGCTCGCCGAGCTGACCCGGCTGGGCGCGTCCGTCCAGAGGCTTTTCGGTTCGCCCCAGGACGTGGAATGGGTGGTCGACGCCGCCGGCAGGACCTGGCTGACGCAATCCCGGCCGATCACCACGCTGTACCCGCTGGAGGACCCGATGACCGGCGAGCCGCTGCCGGTTCCGCCGGAGGGACAAACCCGGGTCTACCTCTGCGGGACGCTGCTCCAGGGCCTGACCCGGCCCATCACCCCGATGGGCCTGACCGCGCTGGAACTGCTCCGGAACCAGCAGGGACTCTGGCGCTACGTGAATCCCGGCCTGCGGATGTTCGTGGACCTGACGCCCCTGACCCGGAGCCGGTGGGGGCGCCGCTACCTGACCCGGGTGCTGCCGCTGGCCGACAGCCGGTCCGCGGCGCTCGTCCCCGGCCTGCTCGCCGACCCGCGATTCGCCCCCGGGGAGGGCCCTTCCGCGGGTACTGACGTGGGCCGCGTTGCCCGGCGCCTCCTGCCCGGACGCGGTCGCGCCGACCATCCCCGCATGGACCGGTCCGCCCCGGCAGAGATCCCGGCCCCGGGAGAGGGACCAACTCCGGCAGAACGCCCCGCCCGGGTCGGCACCAGCCTGGGCATGCTGGCGGACCAACTCCCCCGGCTGGCCCGCGCCATCCTGGATCCCCGGGGCGAGCTGCGCCGCACCGACGCCTACGCCCGCCGGCTCGACGCCGTGGTGCAGCTGCCGGGCCCGGCGACGGCAGAGGAGCGCCTGCACTTCGCGGAAAACCTGGGACTGCGCACCACTGGGGGGCTGCTCAAGGCCACCCTGCCCGGGTTCTCCGCCGGCTACTTGATGCTGGCCGCAGCCCGCCGGCTGCTGCGCGGAATCGCCCCGCCGCGGGAGCTCGAGGCGGTGCTGCGCGGGTTGCCGCACAACGTGACCACCGAGATGGACCTGGAACTCTGGCGGCTGGCCGTCACACTCCGGGACGATCCCGAGTCCCGGGACGCCTTCCTGGCCACCGGGCCGGCCACCCTCGCCGCCAGGTACCGCGCCGGCACGCTGCCGGACACGGCCCAGTCCGCCGTCCGGGATTTCCTGGCCCGCTACGGACACCGCGCCGTGGCCGAGATCGACCTCGGCATGCCGCGCTGGGCCGAGGAGCCCGACCACATCCTCGGCGTGATCTCGAACTACCTGCGCCTGGACGATCCGGACCAGGCGCCGGACCGGCAGTTCGGCCTGGCGGCCGCGCACGCGGAGGAACGGATCCGGAGCCTGGTGGACCGCGCCGCCGCCCACGGGCGCTGGCGGGCCCGGCTGCTGGGGCTGGCCCTTCGCGAGGTCCGGGAATTGGCCGGCCTGCGCGAACTGCCCAAGTTCCACATCGTCCGGATCCTGGCCGAGGTGCACCGCCAGCTGCTGCTGGTGGGCGAGGACCTGGTGCGCCGCGGCGCCGTGGCCGCCGCGGGGGACGTGTTCTTCCTGGACTTCGGCGAGCTGCGGACCGGCTTGCGCGGGGCCCGGCTGCAGGAGACAGTGGCCGCCCGCCGCCGCCTGTACGACGTCGAACTCAGGCGCCGCCACATCCCCCGCCTGCTGCTTTCCGACGGCACGGACGTGGAGGCGGCCGCCCTGGCCGCGGCGCCGCCGTCGGGCGCCTTGGCCGGCACCCCCGCGTCCGCCGGCTCCGCCACGGGAACGGTCCGGGTGGTCCTGGACCCGGTGGGGGCACGGCTGGAACCCGGGGAAATCCTGGTGGCGCCGTCGACGGACCCGGGCTGGACGCCGCTGTTCCTCACCGCCGGGGCGCTGGTGATGGAGATGGGCGGGGTGATCTCCCACGGGGCGGTGGTGGCGCGCGAGTACGGCATTCCCGCGGTGGTGGGCGTCCCGGACGCCACCACCCGGCTGCGGACCGGGCAGCTGGTGACGGTCGACGGCGCCGCGGGCACCGTCCGGGTAGTGCCGAACTGAGGCTGCGGCCGCAGTCGGCGGGGCGGCCGTCTTCGGGGCGACGGGGCCGGGCACCCGGCGGTTCTAGCACGGGCGTGCCAGTAGAATGGAGGGATGACTTCGGCGGCTGCCTCCCGGCCCCGGTCGGGCCACGGAGCGTTCGGCCTCGCCCGGCGCGCCCGGCGTGTCCTGCGCCGTGTACCGGTCTGGGCGTGGCGCGCCCTGATGAGGATCGTCGGCCCCGCCGAGAAGGCCCGGTTCAATGCGGACCCGGTGACCGGCGTCGACTACTTCCACGACATCGACTTCGCCGGTGACGGCATCCGAGCGCACCGGCTGGACGTGATCACCCCCGCCGGAACGGCCGAAACCACCGGATCCACAGACTCCGGGCTACCCGTCTACGCCTACTTCCACGGCGGCGGCTGGACCTCCGGGGACAAGGCGGCGCTGACGAAATACTGCGCCAGCCAGGCCGCCGCCGGCATGGTGGTGGTCAACGTGAACTACCGCCACGCCCCGCGCTTCCACATGGGCCACGTCCTGCAGGATGCCAACGCCGCGCTGGCCTGGGTGCGGGCCACCATTTCCGGGTACGGCGGGGACCCGGACCGGATTGTGCTGGGCGGGGACTCCGCCGGCGGCCAGATCGCCGCGCTGCTGACGGCGTCGACGTTCCACACCGACCTGGCGGAGCACTACGGGCTGGAACCCGCGGCGCCCGCCGCGAGCCTGCGGGGGCTCGTGCAGCACTGCAGCGTGGTGGACTTCTCCGTGTTCTTCGAGCGCGGCTTCGTCCTCAGCCTTGCGTTCGTGAGGATGCTGCTCCCCCGCAGCGCCGGCCCGGGCGCAGAGTCGCTGCGGCGGGCGGCCCGCCACCTGTCCCCCATCGAATGGCTGGATTCGCGGCACCCGCCCGTGTTCGTGACCACCTCGGAGCGCGACTTTTTCTACACCGCCAACCTGAACTTCCTCGACCGGCTTCGGCAGCACCGGGTCCCGGCGGATGCGCTGGTCTACGGCTGGGAGGCCGCCAACGCCGAGCACACCTGGCAGCAGGACGCCCGCTTCCCCGAGTCCCAGGAGGTCTACCGCCGGCTGCACGCCTTCGTGGCGCGGGTGGCCGGAACCTAGCAGCGGTTCAGCCGGCCGGGCCGGGCTGGGGGCTATCGTTGACCCATGGCGAGAACCGGCCGCCGGAACCCCGGCGTTCCCGAACCGGACCCAGGAGTCTTTGGCTCCGGGCTAGTCGACGAGGCCGCCCGCCTGGACGCCGCGCAGCCCGACGTCGACTGGTCCGTCCCGCCGCCCGGCGCCGTCCGCGGGGTCTTCGAGGCGCCAAGTGGAACCCTGGCCACCCTTGCCATGGGCAACCCTGACGCTCCACGAGTACTGCTGATCCCGGGCGCCACCGGGTCCAAGGAAGACTTTGCCCTGATGCTTCCCCAGCTTGCCGAGGCCGGCTATTACGCGCTCAGCTGTGACATCGCGGGCCAGTACGAGTCCGCCGGGGCCGGCCCGGAAAACCTCGTACCGCCGCGCAAACACTACGACTACGCCCTCTTCACCGACGACTTGCTCGCCCTGCTGGAGTCCGGCGGGGGGCCGGCCCACGTGGTCGGGTATTCCTTTGCCGCGATTGTCGCGCAGCTGGCCTTCGAGCGGCGGCCGGAGCTGTTCCGCACGCTGACGCTGCTCAGTTGCCCGCCGGAACCGGGGAACAGCTTCCGCGGGGTGCAGCGGATCGGCCGGTTCAGCGGGCTGGCCAGCCCCCGGGTGGGCGCGGCACTGATGATCTGGGGCATCCGCAGCAACGTGGTCAAGGTGGCCCCGAACCGGATCCGCTTTGTCCGCTCCCGGTTCCGGCTCACCCGGCGGCAGTCGGTCCGGGATATCTTCGGCCTGATGCAGCACGCCCCGGACCTCCGGCCGGTCCTGGCGGCGGCCACGCTGCCCAAGCTGGTGGCCGTCGGGGAGCACGATCTCTGGCCGCTGGCCCTGCACCGCCGGTTCGCCCAGGCGATCGGCGCGAAGATCGCCGTCTATCGCGGCGGCCACAGCCCCAGCGAGACCTCCCCGCACCAGATGAGCCGGGACCTGATCGCCCTCTTCAGTTCGGCCGGGTGAGCCCCCGCCGGTAGTCGCGCCGCCGCCGTCGTCGGGCCAGCGGCGGGTCCGCCGCGAATTCGACGGCGAACGTCGTCCACGCCATCGCCAGACGCCGCCCCACCGCCCCGGCGCTCTCGAACGGCCGGGCGGAAACCCCCACCCGCAGGGTCGGCTCCCAGATCACGGCTACCTGGGGCGGGAGCTGGTAGGAGATGTCGAGATCGTCATGCACGGCCGGCAGGCCGCGGTGCACCGTGTCCCGGATCAGCGCCCACGCCGCCGAATGCATCGCGAAGTTGGAGCCGAAGAGCGGCGGGTGTCCCAGGAGCAGCCCCACCACGCGGTGGTACCCGGCGATCCAGATGCTCCGGCCCGCCCACCGGGCCAGCGCCGTGCCGCCGTAGAAGTCGCCCGGGCCGCTGACGGCGGCGGGCGGGGCGGCCCCGGCGAGGAGGGTTTCGACCCGCTCCAGCCAGTTAGCCGGCGGGATTGAGTCGGTATCCAGGCGGGCGATGATGTCCGTGTCCGCGGCGTCAAAACCGAGGGCCGTGGCGGCCGCGATACCCGCGACATCGGCGGGGATCCGGTGCACCCCGGCGGCGGCGCAGACGGCGTCGGTCCCGTCAGTGCTGCCGTTGTCCACCACGATTACTGCGTCCGGACGGCGGCTCTGGCGGGAGAGGGCGGCGAGGCACACGGCCAGCGGCCCGGCGTCGTTGCGGGTGGGGATCACCACCGTGATGGTTGCCATGGTGGGCAGACTATAGCCTCGGGCCGGGCAGAACTGCCCCGCGTGGCTCTTGCACCCTGGCCCCGCGCCCCGTACGTTGGGGACAGCGGACGAATGTCTCCGCAGCCGTTGGCCTTGCGTGGCCGCCGGAGATCAGCATTTCAGAAGGATAAAGCATGGCTACTGGCACAGTTAAATGGTTCAACGCCGAAAAGGGTTTTGGCTTCATTGCCCCGGATGACGGGTCCGCTGACGTTTTCGCCCACTACTCGGCAATCGCCACCAGCGGCTACCGCTCGCTGGACGAGAACCAGAAGGTCGAGTTCGACGTCACCCAGGGCCCCAAGGGCCCGCAGGCCGAGAACATTCGCCCGCTCTAAGCTTTCGGGAAAGCCCGGCCAGCCGGACTGCTTCTCCTAGAAAACACAAGCCCCTTCGGGTCTCCCGGAGGGGCTTTGTTTTGCCGTCCGGCCGTTTGGATCGGACGGACGGTACCGCACCCGCCTAAGCTCGGCCTCCACGAGCGGGTGGGATTCCGCAAGGTGGGCCGCAACGGCGGCTCGGACACCCTCCTGCTCGAACTCCCCCGGGACTCCGCCGCCGGGTAACAGATCCGGGGATCCGGCTTAGGCACTCCATGCTTTCCACTGAGCGTGGCGGACGGATATTCTTGTCTTTTCAGGCCCTGGCGCGGTGACGCCGGGCGCAGCACGTCGATCGGCCCCGCCCATGTCTGTGAACCACAACCATCGCGGACCCCTTTCGGGCGGGGACGCCCAGGATGGATTCCTGGACTGCCCCACCGGATTGGTGGAGCACTACTTCGCCGACGGGATCTTCCGCTGGTCCGACGGCCTCTACCGGATCTACGGCTACGAGCGGGGCGAGGTGGTCCCCTCGATGGAGATGGTGATGCCCCACATCGAGCCCGAAGATCGGCCCCGTGTGCTGGCGTACTGGGAACGGGTGGCCTCGCGCGGCGGTCCGTCCTCCCTCTACCTCTCGATCCGGGACAAGAAGAACCGGCAGCACAAGCTGCTGTACTCCGCGGATTACATTATGGACGGGAACGTCCCCGTCGGTGTCTGGGGTGTGGTGGTGGATCTGACCCAGTCGATCCACACGGACCGGCATCGGCTCGCCAACGAATCGGTCGCCGCAGCGTCCCGCACCCGGGCCGTCATCGAACAGGCCAAGGGCATCCTGATGGGCCGCACCGGCGTCAGCGCCGAGGACGCGTTCGAGCTGATGAGCAAGTTGAGCTCGGAGACGAACCGAAAGGTTGCCGTGCTCGCCAAGGACATCGTCGCCGGCGCCACCGACGTGCAGCGCTAACACCCCGGCCGGGAGGCGCCAGGCACCCGGCCCCGCAAACCCGGCGGATCAGCCCACGTGCACCCAAGGCCGCCGGGTCACGTCCGGCTCGGCCTCCCGCAGCACCTCACGGGTCACCGGGGCGATCTCGCCCTCGCCGAACGCCAGGAAGCGGAGCAGGTTGGTCACCGGGTTGCCCTCGGTCCAGCGGAAGTAGATGTGCGGCATCAGCCCGGTCACGTCGCGGATGTGCAGCAACACCGAGGCGATCGTGTTCGGCACCACCGGCCCGTGCACCTCCAGGATCCGGTACCCGTGGCGGGTGATGCCCTTGACCTCGAGTTCGGTTTCGAAGTCCGAGGAGTCGTCCACCACCACCTCGAGGAACACGGCCTGGTAATCCAGCGGCAGGTGGCTGACCTCGATCGCGGATTCCAGCTTCTCCCTGTACGCCTCAGGGCTGAGCCGCAGCGGTTCGTGCGCCACGATGCTCAGCGGGCCGTCCAGTTCGGCGGACAGGAACTCCAGCGCCTGCCGGTCCAGGTGGACGTGGGTGGCGTGCAGTTCGAACGACCGCCGAGCCCGGGACAGCAGCGAGATGACGATGATCCCGAGGATGAAGATCGACGCGATCCGGATGCCCTCGGGGCGTTCGACGACGTTCGCCACCGTGGTGTACACGAAGACCACGGCGATCACGCCGAAGCCCACCGTGCGCTTGCGCTGCCGCTTCCGGCGGGCGGACAGGGTGACGGCGATCGCCGCGGAGGTCATCAGCACCAGCACGCCGGTGGCGTACGCGCCGCCCTGCGCATCGACGTCGGCGTCGAAAATCCAGGTGATCAGGAAGCCCACCAGGGTGAAGACGAGCACCAGCGGACGCACCGCACGGGCCCAACCGGGGGCCATGCCGTAGCGGGGCAGGTAGCGGGGCACCAGGTTCAGCAGCCCGGCCATCGCGGACGCCCCGGCGAACCAGAGGATGGCAATGGTGGAGATGTCGTAGACGGTGCCGAAGCCGATGCCGAGCTGTTCGTGGGCGAGGAACGCCAGGGCGCGGCCGTTGGCCTGTCCGCCGGGCTGGAACTCGTTTTCCGGGATCAGCACCACGGTGGTGAAGCTGCTGATAATCAGGAACGTGCTCATGATCAGGGCCGCCGTGGTCAGCAGCTTCCGGGCGCCCTGGATCCGGCCGGCCGGGTTCTCCTCGGTGTCGTCCGGGTGGCCCTGGATCTGCGGCATCACCGCGACGCCGGTCTCGAAGCCGGAGAGGCCCAGGGCCAGCTTGGGGAAGACCAGCAGCGCGAAACCGACGGCCAGCAGCGGATTCCCATGCGATGTGGCGATCGCCGCCCACCAGTTGCCGACGGCCAGCGGGTGCGTCAGCACCTCCCAGAGTGAGACGCCGACGACGACGACGTTCAGGGCCAGGTAGACCCCGACAATCGCGACGGCGACGCCGATCGCCTCCTTGAAGCCGCGGAGGAAGACGGCGGCCAGCAGGGCCAAGAGAAACAGGGTGATGGCGACGTTCTGGCCCTGCATCCAGCCCGGGCTGATGGGGTTCTCCACCAGGTGGGCGGTGGCGTCCGCGGCGGAGAGGGTCATGGTGATCATGAAGTCCGTCGCGGCGAAGCCGAGCAGCACCAGCACGAAGAGCTTGCCGCCCCAGCGCGGCATCAGCCGCTCCAGCATGGCGATCGATCCCTCGCCGCGGTGGCTCTCGCCGGCCACCCGGCGGTAGACCGGGAGCGCGCCGAACAGGGTGATGGCCACCAGGACCAGGGTGGCCAGCGGCGAGATGACGCCGGCGGCGAGCGCCGCGATGGCCGGCTGGTAGCCCAGGGTGGAGAAGTAGTCGACGCCGGTCAGGCACATCACCTGCCACCAGGTGTGCTTCTTTTCCTCCGCGGCCCGCACGCCGTGCGGACCCTGGTGGGCGCCCTTGCTGTCCTGCAGCCCCACCAGGAGCCACTTCCGGAGTGCTGTGCTGCGGGCCGGCCGGGGTGCCGAGGGGTCGGCCGGGGGCCTGCTCAGGGTGGTCATGGGGTGCCTTTCCTCGCGGCACGCCGCGGCGCACCGCATTGCGATCACCCGCAAACGTAGCACCGGGCGGAGCCCGGATCCGGCCAAATCCGCGGATCTTGACGAATCCTTGACGCACCCTCCGTGCCGGCCGGGGACCCCCGCGTCAAGGATCCGTCAAGATCCGCCCCGCCCGCATCAAGGAACCGTTAGCACCTGCCGCGGAGCCCCGGCGAGGGTCTTCACTGGTCTCAGGCCCCGCAGACGGGGCGCAGATGAAAGGAACCTGTGATGGCCGACGCGGCTGTGATCGGAATCCTCATGGTCTCCATGGGGTTCGTGATGTGGGTCGGGCAACGCCTGGCCCGGGTGCTCGGCGACGACGCCGGGCGGACGGAAGGTGGACGGTGAACGCCGAGGCCGTGATGTGGGTGGTCCTGTTCCTGGCCGGACTGGGCCTGACGGGCTACCTCCTGGCCGTCCTGATCAACCCCGAGAAGTGGTGACCGCCCAATGACCTTCAACACTCTCTCCTTCTTGCTCCAGGCCGGCGCCCTGCTGGTGGCGCTGGCCGCGGTGCACAAGCCGCTGGGGCTCTACCTGGCCCGGGTGGTCGCAGGCACCCGCACCGCCCGCGCCGAGCGCCTCCTCTACCGGCTGACCGGCGTCGACGCCGGCACGGAGCAGACCTGGCCGGTGTACCTGCGCGGCGTGCTGGCCTTCTCCGCCGTCTCGATCCTGCTGGTCTTCGCGCTACAGCGGCTCCAGGGCGTCATCCCGGGCACCGGACCGCTGACCGGCGTGGACCCCTGGGTGGCCATGAACACGGCCATTTCCTTCGTGACCAACACCAACTGGCAGGCGTACGCCCCGGAGGCCACGGTGGGCATCTTCGTGCAGATGGGCTTGCTGGCGGTGCAGAATTTCCTCTCCGCCGCCGTCGGCATCGTGGTCGCCGTCGCCCTCATCCGCGGCCTGGTGCGGGTGCGCACCGACCGGCTGGGCAACTTCTGGGTGGACCTGACCCGCGTGACCTACAGGGTGCTGCTGCCCCTGGCGTTCGTTTCCGCCGTCCTGCTGGTGCTGGGCGGGGTGGTGCAGAATTTCTGGTCCACCGACGTCGCCAACCAGGCCATGGGCGTGAACCAGACCATCCCCGGCGGCCCGGTCGCCTCGCAGGAGGCCATCAAGGTCCTTGGCACCAACGGCGGCGGCTACTTCAACGCCAACTCCGCCCACCCCTTCGAGAACCCCAACGCCGCGGTCAGCCTGTTCCAGGTCTTCCTGCTGCTGCTCATCCCCTCCGCGCTGCCGTACACCTTCGGCCGGCTGGTGGGCGACCGGCGGCAGGGCTTCACCGTTGCCGCGGTCATGGGCACGCTCTGGCTGGCCTCCACCCTGCTGACCGGCTGGGCGGTGTCCTCCGCGCAGGGCACGGCGACGGCGGCGGCCGGCGGGCTCGGGGAGGGCTTCGAACAGCGCTTCGGCCCGGTACCGGCCGCGCTGTACGCCGCGTCCACCACCCTGACCTCCACCGGCGCGGTCAACGCCGCCCACGACTCGCTGCCGCCCCTGGCCGGCGGGATGACGATGATCAACATGATGCTGGGCGAGGTGGCCCCCGGCGGCACCGGTTCGGGGCTGTACGGGCTGCTGATCCTCTCGATCATCGCCGTGTTCATCGCCGGCCTGATGGTGGGCCGCACCCCCGAATACCTGGGCAAGAAGATCGGCCCCACCGAGATGAAGCTCGCGGCCCTGTACATCCTGGTCACCCCCACCCTGGTCCTGGCCCTCGCCGGGGTGACCGTGCTGCTGCCCGACGCCGTCGCCAACGCCCCGGCCACCGGACCGCACCAGTTCAGCGAGGTCCTGTACGCCTTCACCTCCGGGGCGAACAACAACGGCTCCGCGTTCGGCGGCATCACCAGCTCCGGGCCCCTGCTCTCCACCCTCCTGGGCCTCGCCATGCTCCTGGGCCGGTTCCTGCCGATCGTCCTGGTCCTTGCCCTGGCCGGTTCCCTGGCCCGGCAGGGCAAGATCCCGGTCTCCGCCGGCACCCTCCCCACCCACGGCCCCCTGTTCGCGGTGCTGCTGCTGGGCGTGACGGTTATCCTCACCGCCCTCAGCTACTTCCCCGCCCTCGCCCTGGGCCCCCTCGCAGAAGGATTGATCCGATGACCCCGTCCCCCGCGGACACCTCCAGCCGGACCTACGCCGACGGCAACCCCCTCGGCACCCCCGGCGAACACAAGCACCACACCAAGACCCCGGCCAAGCTGACCCTGGCCACCGTGGCCGCCGCCCTGCCGCTGGCGGTGCGCAAGCTCGCCCCCCGCCAGATGGTCCACTCCCCGGTGATGTTCACCGTGCTGGTGGGCGCCGCACTGTGCACCGTCATCTGCGTGCTGAAACCCTCCGTCTTCGGCATCGCGGTCACCGCGTGGCTATGGCTGACCGTCCTGTTCGGCACCCTGTCCGAGTCGATCGCCGAGGGCCGCGGCAAGGCCCAGGCGGACAGCCTGCGCGCCAGCCGACAGGGCGTGGAGGCCACGCTGCGGCTGCCCGACGGCGGCACCCGCCGCGTCCCGGGCACGGATCTGTCGCTCAACGACGTGATCATCTGCGAGGCAGGGGACGTGATCGCTTCCGACGGCGAGATCATCGAGGGCGTCGCCAGCGTCGACGAATCGACCATCACCGGCGAATCTGCCCCCGTCATCCGCGAATCCGGCGGCGACCGGTCCTCGGTGACCGGCGGCACCCGGGTGCTCTCGGACCGGATCGTCATCCGGATCACCGCAGAGGCCGGCCAAACCTTCGTGGACCGGATGATCAAACTCGTGGAGGGCGCCGTCCGGCAGAAGACCCCCAACGAGATCGCCCTGCACGTGCTGCTGGTGTCCCTGACCATCGTCTTCCTGATCGTCACCATGGCGCTGGCCCCGTTTGCCGCCCTCGCCGGTGCCACCCCGTCCCCGATCGTCCTCGTGGCGCTGCTGGTCTGCCTCATCCCCACCACCATCGGGGCACTGGTGCCCGCCATCGGCATCGCCGGCATGGACCGGCTGGTCCAGCACAACGTCCTGGCCACCTCCGGCCGGGCCGTGGAAACGGCCGGGGACATCACCACCCTGCTGCTGGATAAGACCGGCACCATCACCTACGGAAACCGCCGCGCGGTGGAATTCCACCCCGCGGACGGGGTGGGCATGGACCGGCTGATCGAGGCGGCCCGGCTCTGCAGCCTGGCCGACGAGACCCCGGAGGGCCGGTCCGTCGTGGACCTGGCCGCCGAACGCGGCGTCGCCGGGGCGGACCTGGCCGCCCTGGAAGCCGGGAGCCGGGACGTCGCCGTCGTCCCGTTCAGCGCCGCGACCAGGATGTCCGGGCTGGACCTGGACGGGCGGATGATCCGCAAGGGCGCCGCCTCCACCGTGGGCACCTTCGTCGAGGAACATGGCGGCCGCACCGGCGCGGGGGTGGATGCCCGGGTGCGGGAGATCGCCGCGCACGGCGGCACCCCGCTGCTGGTGGCCGAGGTGGCCGCCGACGGACGCCCCGAGGTGCTCGGCTGCGTCCACCTGGCCGACGTCGTGAAGCCCGGCATGCACGCCCGCTTCGCCGAGCTGCGCCAGATGGGCATCCGCACGGTCATGATCACCGGCGACAACCCCATCACGGCCAAGGCGATCGCCGCCGAAGCCGGCGTGGACGACTTCCTGGCCGAGGCCACCCCGGAGGACAAGCTCGCCGTCATCAAAAAGGAACAGTCCGCCGGCCGGCTGGTGGCCATGACCGGGGACGGCACCAACGACGCCCCGGCTCTGGCCGCCGCGGACGTCGGCGTCGCGATGAACTCCGGGACCCCGGCGGCCAAGGACGCCGCCAACATGGTGGACCTGGACTCGGACCCCACCAAGCTGATCAACATCGTGGGCATCGGCAAGCAGCTGCTGATCACCCGGGGCGCGCTGACCACCTTCTCGGTGGCCAACGACGTCGCCAAGTACTTTGCGATCGTCCCGGCACTGTTCGCGGCCACATTCCCGGGCCTGGGCCTGCTGAACATCATGGGCCTGACGACGCCGGCCTCCGCGATCCTCTCGGCGGTGATCTTCAACGCCCTGATCATCATCGCCCTGGTCCCGCTGGCGCTGCGCGGCGTGAAGTACCGCGCCGTCACCGCCAACCGGGCGCTGTCCCGAAACCTGCTGATCTACGGCCTCGGCGGCCTGGTAGCACCCTTCATCGGCATCAAGATCATCGACCTCGTGATCTCCCTCATCCCCGGAATCGGCTAGGAACACCCCATGACCACCATCTTCGGATACCTCCGGCAGGCCGGCACCGCCCTGCGCTTTCTCGTCGCCGCCACCCTGGTGCTCGGCTTCGCCTACCCCCTGGCCGTGTTCGGCGCCGGGCAGCTGATCGCCCCCGACCAGGCCAACGGCTCCATCCTCCGGGACAGCGCCGGGCGCCCGGCGGCCTCGGCCCTGATCGCGCAGGCCTCCGCCGGCGACGGCGGGGCCCAGGACCCGCGCTGGTTCCATGCCCGGCCCTCAACGGTGGCGTGGGACCCGGCGTCATCCTCGGCCAGCAACCTCGGTCCGAACGACGCTAAACTGCTGGACTCCGTGCAGCAGGGCCGCGCCGCGGTGGCGGCGGCGGAGCATGTCTCCGTGGACCAGGTCCCGGCCGACGCCGTCACCGCCTCGGCCTCGGGCCTGGACCCGGACATTTCCCCGGCCTACGCGAAGCTCCAGGTGGCCCGGGTTGCCGCCGCGCAGGGGCTGGACCCGGCCGCCGTTGAGGAGCTGGTCCGCGGAAACACCCGCGGCGGGGTCACGGCGTTCCTCGGCCAGCCCTCGGTCAATGTCACCGCCCTGAACCTGGCCGTCGCGGACGCTGCCGCGGCGGCGCAGCCGGGCCGAACCAAGTGAGAGAATGACGGCATGGCACGAGGAACGCTGCGGATCTTCCTGGGGGCCGCGCCCGGCGTCGGGAAAACCTACGAGATGCTCGAAGAGGCCCACCGGCTGGCGCAGCGCGGCATCGACGTCGTCGTAGCCTTCGCCATGGACCACGGCCGCAGCGAGACCCGTGCCCTGCTGGACGGCCTGGAAATCGTGCCGCCGCGCCGCCTCCCCTACCGCGGCACCGAGTTCGAGGAAATGGACCTGGACGCGGTCCTGGCCCGCGCCCCGGAAACCGCGATCGTGGACGAGTACGCCCACTCCAACATCCCCGGCAGCCGCAACCCGAAGCGCTGGCAGGACGTCGACGCGCTGCTGGAGGCCGGCATCGACGTCCTCTCCACCGTCAACATCCAGCACCTGGCCTCGCTCGGGGACGTCGTCAGCGCCATCACCGACGTCCGCCAGGCCGAGACGGTGCCCGACGACGTCGTCCGCCGCGCGGACCAGATCCACCTCGTGGACATCTCTCCGGAGCTGCTGCGGCAGCGGCTGGGCGACGGCAAGATCTACGCCCCGGAGAAGATCGACGCGGCGCTCTCGAACTACTTCCGGGTGGGCAACCTGACCGCGCTGCGGGAACTGGCGCTGCTCTGGCTCGCGGACCGGGTGGACGAGGGGCTGGCCAAATACCGGGCCGAACAGGGCATCGAGGAGAGCTGGCCGGCCCGGGAACGGATCGTCGTGGGACTGACCGGCGGCCCAGAGGGCGAGGTACTGATCCGCCGCGGCGCCCGGATCCTCAACCGGGTCAACGGCGGGGACCTGCTGGCCGTGCACGTCCGGGTGGCCGACGGCGTCGCCAGCGAATCCCCGCAGGCCCTCGAGGCGCAGCGGCACCTGATCCAGGACCTGGGCGGCAGCTACCACACGGTCGCCGGGGAGGACCCGGCCGCGGCGCTGCTGGACTTCGCCCGCAGCGTCAATGCCACCCAGATCGTCGTAGGGATCTCCCGGCGCCGGAAGATCGACTCCCTCGCCGGCTGGCTGCTGGGCGGCGGCGTCGGCACCCGGGTGGTCCGCGACTCCGGCGACATCGACGTTCACATGGTCTCCCACCCGCTGGTGGGCCGCGGCGCCCGCCCGGTCCGGCCCCGGGACCTGGGCCGGATCCGGGTGCTGGTGGGCTTCGCCTTGGCGCTGCTGCTGCCGCCGGCGGTCCAGGCGCTGCTGGTGCTCGACCCGGAGCGGAACGTCGCCACCGTCATGCTGGTCCAGCTCAGCGGCTCCGTGGCCGTCGCCTTGGTGGGCGGCCTGTGGCCGGCGATCCTCGCCGCCGTGCTCAGCAGCCTGCTGGTCAACTACTTCTCCACCCCGCCGGTGGGCACCCTGACCATCAGCGACTCGCAGAACCTGCTGGCGCTGCTGGTGTTCGTCGGGGTCTCCGCCGCGGTCGCCGTCGTCGTCGACGTCTCCGCCCGCCGCTCCAAGGAGGCCGCCCGGGCCCGCGCCGAGGCCACCACCCTGGGCGACCTGGCCCGCAACGCCGCCGGTTCGGAGGACACGCTCGCGGCCCTGCTGGAGCAGGCTCTCAGCGTCTTCCAGGTCCGCGCCGCGGCGCTCTACGTCCGGCCCGCACCCGCGGAGGGCGGCGGAAGCTCGGGCGAGTGGGAGCTGATCGCGACGGCCGGATCGCCGGGAAGCGCCGAGACGGCCGACGGCGGTGCGGCCGGCGACAACGTCGAGGAAGTCGGCTCCGGTGCCCGGCTGGTGCTCTACGGCAGGGTGCTCCCGGCGAGCGACCGGCGGCTGCTGGCCGCGTTCGGCGTCCACCTCGAGGCGCAGCTGGAACGCCAGCAGCTGGTGGCCAGCCGGCGGCAGATGCTGCGCCTGGCCGAGAGCAACACCATCCGCACCTCCATCCTGCGCGCCGTCTCCCACGACCTGCGCACGCCTTTGGCCGGCATCAAGCTGGCCGTCGGCGGCCTCCGCCACGACGCGGACCGCTACCGCCCCGAGGAAAGGGAAGAACTGCTGGCCACCATCGAGGAATGCTCGGACCGCCTGGACGCCCTGGTGGGGAACCTGCTGGACATGTCCCGGATCAGCGCCGACGCCGCCCACCCCCTGCTCCGCCCGGTCCGCTGGTTCGACGTCATTCCCGGGGCGCTGCGCGCCGTTCCGCCGGGCCGGGTCCGGGTGGAGCTGCCGCCGAACATGCCCGAGGTCGACGCCGACCCCGGCATGCTGGAGCGTGTGGTGGCAAACGTCGTCGAGAACGCCGTGAAATACGCGCCGGAGGCGGACATCGTCCTGGTCGGCGCCGGCGGCGGACTGAGCCCGGTGGCCCTGGGCGGCCGGCCCGCCGGGGAGCTGCGGATCATCGACCACGGCCACGGCGTCCCGGCCGAACGCGTGCTGGAGATGTTCCGGCCCTTCCAACGGCTCGACGACGCCCCGCAGGCCACCGGAATCGGCCTGGGCCTGGCCGTGGCGAAGGGCTTCACCGACGCGATGGGCGGCAGCCTTACCGCCGAACCGACCCCCGGCGGCGGCCTGACCATGGTGATCCGGCTGCCGCTCTCTACCGGCGCCCCCTTCGAGCCCGGCCACCGGCAGGCCCCGCTGGAACCGCAGTCCACCCTGGACCACCGGGCACACCGCCTGCCCGCCGCCCCGAACCGGACGGAGGCCGGATGACCGCCGTCCTCGTCGTCGACGACGACCCGCACCTGCTCCGGGCACTGCGCATCACGCTGCAGGCGCACGGCTACGACGTCACCACCGCCGCGGACGGGCACTCCGCCCTACTGGCCGCCACCCAGCACCCGTTGGCGCTGGTGATCCTGGACCTGGGCCTGCCGGACCTGGACGGTACCGAGGTCCTCCGCGAGCTCCGCACCTGGAGCCAGGCGCCGGTGCTGGTACTCTCGGCCCGGCACGGCTCCGAGGACAAGGTGGAGGCGCTCGACGCCGGCGCGGACGACTACATCACCAAGCCGTTCGGGCTGGACGAGCTGCTGGCCCGGCTCCGCGCCCTGCTGCGCCGCACCGCCGACGTCGATGTCCAGCCGGTGGTCGCCACCGAGACGTTCACCGTGGACCTCGGCAAGCACCGGGTCACCCGCGGCGGGGAGGACATCCGCCTGACCCCCACCGAGTGGAAGATGCTGGAGGTGCTGGTCCGGAACCCGGAGAAGCTGATCCCGCAGCAGCAGCTGCTCTCCGAGGTCTGGGGCCCGGCGTACGCGAAGGAGACCAATTACCTACGGGTCTATATGGCGCAGCTGCGGCGCAAGCTTGAGGCGGACCCTGCCGCCCCGCGGCACCTGCTTACGGAGGCGGGGATCGGCTACCGGTTCGTGCCGTAGGCACCGGACCGGGTGATACGTTTAGGGCCTACGCATGCTTGCCAGTGCGCTACCAAGGGATTCCGATGGATACGCACGACGCAGGCCCCAGTTCCGTTCCCGTACCCGCTGGTGACACGGGTCCCCGCGCACTCAGCGTTCTCGAGGCACTGAGGGAGTACCGGGTTGCCGAGGCCGCCATGCAGCGCCGGACCCGCCCGACCAGGGACATGAACGAATCGGATCTCCTTGCCCTCCGGCATCTTCTGGACGCCGAGGCGGACGGCGCCCAGGTGCGGCAGAAGGACCTCGCCGTTCGCCTGGGAATGAGTTCCGCCGCCGCTACCTCGCTGGTGGACCGCCTCGTCAGGTCCGGGCACATCACCCGCGAACCGGATCCGGCCGATCGCCGGGCGGTCAACCTCCTGCCGATGCCTTCCGCCAGGGTTGTCGTCCGGGAAGCCCTGGGAAACATCCACCCGCTCCTGATCCGTGCCGCGGCGGAGCTGACCCAGCAGGAAGCCGAGACGGTCAAGCGGTTCCTGACGCGGATGCGCGAAGCCGCCGACGCCGTCGCTCCTCCCCTGCGGGGATAGCCGCTACCCGGCCAAACCCCGTGGCTGCACCGGCGACATCGGCGGGGAGCGGGATGCCCATCCCGGCCCGGGCTGCGCGGCGAGGCCAACGACCATGCCGGGATGGTCGTCCCGGAACTTTCCTTCACCCGTTTTCGTTGTGCCGGTTTTTCGCGGGACCGCACCGCCATAGATACTTGGGCAATGAATATTCACAGCGCTCTCGACCGTGAGAACGCGAACCATCCGCCGGCGATGCCGGAGGTCCCCGCCCAGATGCGCGCGGTGCTCAATGGAATTCCGGCGATGGTGGCCTACTGGGACGCGGAGCTGAGGAACCGGCTGGCCAATGATGCCTACCTGTCCTGGTTCGGCGTCGAGGCTCAGCAGCTGTACGGGATGCACATCCGCGAGCTGCTGCACGAGGACGTCTACGCGGCGAACCGCGGGTACATCGACAAGGTTCTTGGCGGCGAGCCGCAACTGTTCAAGCGCACGCTCAACGACGCTGGCGGCGGCACCCGCCACGCCGAGGTCTCCTACATGCCCGATGAGCGCGACGGCGCCGTTCTGGGCTTCTTCGTCATGATCACCGATGTCACGGATCGGGTCCTCGCGGAGCACCGGCAGCGCCGCGACACGGACCGCTACCGCGCCCTGGCCGGCAGCATCCCCGGCGTCTTCGTCCTGCTCTTCGATGCGGATCTCCGCTATCTGATCGCCGAAGGCCAGGAGTTGCACGCCTTCGGTTACCGCCCGGAGGAGCTGGAGGGCCGCCGCATCCACGATGTGCTGGAGGGCTGGCTGGCCGAGGAACTGGAACCACGCTACCGGGCGGCCCTGGCCGGCGAGGAGGTCGCCTGGACCCGGCGGATCGGCCCCCGCACCTACCGGCTCAAGGCCGGGCCGGTCAACTCCGACGGTGCCACCGCCGGAATGGTGGTGGCCGTGGACGTCACCGAGCGGCTGCAGCAGGAGCAGACCTGGGAGGCGCTGCACGAGATCGCCACGGCCGTGGCCCGCAACGCGGCGCCGGAGGACATCTCGGTGCAGCTCGCGTTTATCCTCAGGGACCTCTTCGCCGTCGACTCCGCCGCCGTCGTCCGCTACACCGGGCCCCTGTCGGCCGAGATCGTGGCCATGGCCCCGGCTATGCCCTCGACGCTGAGCCGGGAGCATGTCTTCGCTCTGACCGACAATTCCGCCACCGTTCGGGTGGCGGTGACGGGGAAGCCCGCCCTGGTTGTGTACGGCACCAAGAGCGGTGGCGTCGCGGAGGGGCAGATGCTCGCCGGCGGCTTCCGATCCGCCGCGGCCGCCCCGATCCGGGTGCACGGCAGCCTCTGGGGCGTGGTGAGCCTGACGTCCAAGTCCAGCACCGGCGTCACCGCGGCCATGTTGGAGCGGCTGGCGCAGTTCGCGGAACTGGTGGAAATCGCCATCGGAAACACCGAGGCCCGGGCCCAACTGGAGCGCCAGGCCACCACGGACGAGCTCAGCGGGCTGCCCAACCGCCGCTCCCTGGAGCAGCACCTGGCCCACGAGATCGAGCGGGCCGCCGCCCGCGGCACCCACCTCAGCGCCATCGTGCTGGACATTGACCACTTCAAGAATGTCAACGACACCTTCGGGCACCTGATGGGCGACGTGGTGCTGGCCGACGTCGCCGCCCGGCTCCGGGCGGTGGCGCGAAAGGATGAAATCGTGGCCCGCTTCGGCGGCGAGGAATTCGTCTGGCTGCTCCCGGAAACCGACGGGGTGGAGGCGTTGCTGGCGGCGGAACGGGCCCGGGTGGCGATCGGCTCCGAACCGTTCGGCGATGTCGGGCACATCACCGTCTCGGCGGGCGTCTGCGAACTGTCCGACGCCGGCAGCCGGGGCCTGCTGGCCTGCGCGGACCGGGCACTGTACGCGGCCAAGCACGCCGGCCGCGACCGCAGCGAACGCTACGGCGCGGCCGGCTGACCGCCGGCCCGCCGTCGTCAGCAGGCGTTAGACGAACGCGGATTTCCCGGTGACGGCCCGGGCCACGATCATCGAATTGATCTCGTAGCTGCCCTCGTAGGTGTAGAGGATCTCGGCGTCGCCGAAGAGCTTGGCCATCTCGAAATCGGTGGTGATGCCGTTGCCGCCCAGCAGCGCGCGCCCCATCGCCACGGAGGCGCGGGCCAGGCGGGTGGTGGTGGATTTGGCCATGGCGGCCTGTACCATTTCCAGCTTCCCGTCCTGCTGGATCCGCGCCAGCTGCGCCATCAGGGCCAGCGAGACGCTGGCGTTGCCCAGGATTTCGGCCAGCTGCTGCTGGACCAGCTGGAACCGGGCCAGTTCGCGGCCGAACTGGAACCGCTCCAGCGCGTAGGCACGCGCGATGTCGAAAGCCGCGAGCTGGATGCCGGCGCCCTGCCAGCCCACCCAGGCCCGTGAGTCGCGCAGCAGGTCGTTGGCGCGGGAGAAGCTGGTGGCCCCGGGCAGCAGGTTTTCGGCCGGGATACGGACCTCGTCGAGGACGATGTCCGCGTTCTGCATGATCCGCAGGCCGATCTTGTTGGCGATCTTGGTGGCCGTGTACCCGGGCCGGTCCGTCTCGACGATGAAGCCCTTGATCTGCTGGTCCGCTTCGTCCCGGGCCCAGACCAGCGCGAAGTCGGCGATTGTGCCGGCGCCGATCCAGCGCTTGGCGCCGGTGATCACCCATTCGGACCCGTCCCGCCGCGCCGTCGTCGCCAGTCCCCCGGCGATGTCCGAGCCGTGGTCCGGCTCGGTCAGGGCGAACGCGCCCAGCTGGGTGAAGGCGGTCAGCCCGGGCAGCCAGCGGGCCTTCTGCTCCTCAGAGCCGAGCTCGTCGATCATCCCCACGATTAGTTCGTTGTGGATGCCCACCAGCGCCGAGAGCGAGACGTCCGCCCGGGCCACCTCCACGTACATCAGGCCCTTGAACAGCTTCGAGGTCCCGTCCGTCTGGATCCCGCCGAGGCCGTGCTTGCCCAGTTCGGAGAGCAAGCCGAAGGGGAACTCCTCCCGGTTCCAGAAGTCGATCGACGCGGGCCGGATCCGGGTCTGCAGGAACTCCCGGATCTCCTCGTAGCGGCTCCGTTCCGCCGGGGGCAGGAGGTCAGCGATGTACATCAGGTCCGCGTCCGGAAACGGGGGAGCTCCGATGGCTGGTCCGTCGACACTTCGTTGTGGCTGCACGGGCAGGTATCCCTTCGTCGGGTGCCGCCGGCGGCGGCGCAGGCTCTTCCAAACCCTTGGATGTCCTAGTATATTGCACAGTGATATTCGTCACTAGGGGGCGCCGGCAATCACGGACCTCCCGGTGGCGGTGGATATGCCCGGCCAACGGCGGCCGCCACTGGACCGCCGGGCCGCAACCGGCTGTGAAAGGTGCACCCATGACCGTGACTGACGAATTCCGGGCCGCGAGGGACAGGCTGCTCGCCCTGCGCGGGGATTACGAGGCCGCCCGGGACGAGTTCGAATGGCCACGGTTCGAGGAATTCAACTTCGCCCTGGACTGGTTCGACCAGATCGCCGCGGACCCGGAGCGCGGCGCGAAGCCGGCGCTGGTGATCGTGGAACAGGACGGCTCCGCCACCCGCCGCAGCTTCGCCGACCTCTCGGCCCGCTCCGCCCAGGTGGCCAACTGGCTCCGGGCGCAGGGCATCCGCCGCGGGGACCGGATGATCATCATGCTGGGCAACCAGGTGGAGCTCTGGGAGCTGATGCTGGCCGGGATCAAGCTCGGGATCGTCATGATCCCCACCACGACGCTGATGGGCCCGGCGGACCTGCGCGACCGCGTGGAGCGCGGCGGGGCCGGCTGGGCCGCCGTCGGCAGCGCCAACATCGGCAAGTTCGACGGCGTCCCCGGGGACTACCGGCTCATCGAGATCGGCGCGGGCACGGCAGGCACGGGCACCGGCGACGGGACCACCGACGACGGGAAGAAGGACGTCCTGCGGTACGCCGACGCCGACGGCGCCCCGCTGGAGTTCACCCCGGACGCCCCCACCCGGGCCGACGAGACGCTGCTGCTCTACTTCACCTCCGGCACCACCTCCAAGGCCAAGCTGGTAGAGCATACCCACACCTCTTACCCGGTGGGGCACCTGTCCACCATGTTCTGGATCGGCATGGAACCGGGCGACGTGCACCTGAACGTCGCCTCCCCCGGCTGGGCCAAGCACGCCTGGTCCAACGTCTTCACCCCGTGGATCGCCGAGGCCTGCGTCTTCATCTACAACTACGACCGCTTCGACGCCAAGGCCCTGATGGAGCAGATGGACCGCGAGAAGGTCACCAGCTTCTGCGCGCCGCCCACGGTCTGGCGGATGCTGATCCAGGCCGACCTGACCCTGCTGCAGAACCCGCCCACCAAGGTGGTCTCCGCGGGCGAACCGCTCAACGCCGAGGTCATCGACCAGGTCAACCGGGCCTGGGGCCAGACCATCCGGGACGGCTTCGGCCAGACCGAAACCACCGTGCAGATCGCCAACACCCCCGGCCAGCCGATCAAGATCGGCGCCATGGGCAAGCCGCTGCCGGGCTACGACGTCGTCCTGGTCGACCCGGCCACCGGCGAGGAGGGCGACGACGGCGAGCTCTGCCTGCGCCTGGATCCCCGCCCGGTGGGCCTGATGAAGGCCTACTACGGCGACCCCGAGAAGACCGCCGAGGCCTTCCGCGACGGCTACTACCACACGGGCGACATGGCCAGCCGGGACGAGCGCGGGATCATCACCTACGTCGGCCGCGGCGACGACGTGTTCAAATCCTCGGACTACCGGCTCTCCCCGTTCGAGCTGGAGAGTGTCCTGATCGAACACCCCGCGGTGGCCGAGGCCGCCGTCGTCCCCTCCCCCGACGCGCTCAAGCTCTCCGTCCCCAAGGCGTTCGTAGTGCTGGCCTCCGGCCACGAGCCGGGGCCGGAGCTGGCCGAGGACATCCTGCGCTACTGCCGCGACCACCTGGCCCCCTTCAAGCGGATCCGTCGGCTGGAGTTCGCCGAGCTGCCCAAGACCATCTCCGGCAAGATCCGTCGGGTGGAGCTGCGGCACAGCGAAGAACTGCGCCACGGCAACGGGACGCCGCCGGAGGGACTGGGCACGGAGTACTCCGAGGCGGACTTCCCGGGGCTGAAGGGCTAGCCGTGGTGGGCGCCCCACTGCCGCGCGATCCGATTGCCGACGCCCGGCGGAACTGGGAGCGGCACGGTTGGTCCGACGTCGCCGCTCCCATGGCGGCGATCACCGCGATCATGCGCACCCAGCAGATCCTGCTGGCCCGGATCGAGGCAGTACTCAAGCCGTTCGGGCTGACGTTTGCCCGGTACGAGCTGCTGGCCCTGCTCAGTTTCGCCCGCAGCGGGGCGCTGCCCATGAACAAGGCCAGCGCCCTGCTGCAGGTCCACCCCACCTCGGTGACCAACGCCGTGGACCGGCTGCAGGAAGCCGGCCTGGTACTCCGCTCACCGCACCCCACCGACGGGCGTACCACCCTGATCGAGCTCACCTCGGGCGGGCGGACGCTGGCGAAGCGGGCGACGGCGGCACTGAACGGCGAGGTGTTCGCGCAGTCAGGCTTCGGCACCGAGGACGTGGACGCGCTGATCCGGATCCTGGGCGACTTCCGGCGCGGGGCCGGAGACTTCGCGGACGAGGCGGACTAGGCCGCACCGCCGCCCCGGTGGCAACCAGCCACACACCATCGACCACACAACCCCATGAGAGCGCGGCGGCAGCCGGCGCGGCACCAGGAGACGACTCATGCAGCCGAACCCCTACTCGCGGCCGGACGACCGGGAGCTGCTCCGCGCCTCCCTGCGAGCGCTCTCGGGCAGGTTCCGGCCGGCCGTGCTCTTCGCCGGGCTGGCCAGCGGTGAGCGGCTGCAGCTGACGGACTTCCTCGGTACGGCGACCTCCAGCCTGCATCGGGTGGTGGTGGTTCCCGGCGCGGGCCTCGGCGGCCGGGTCTTCGCCCAGCAGCGGCCGTTCCTGGTCGCTGACTACCTTGCCTCGGACGGCATCACCCACGAGTACGACGTCGCCGTCAGCCGGGAACGCCTGTCCTCGGTGGCGGCCGTGCCCGTCGTGGTCAGGGGAACGTCGCGGGCCGTCCTGTACCTGGCCAGCCGGGACAGCTCCCCGCTGGGCGAACGCGCCGTCCGGGAGGCGATGGAGGCCTCCGCCGGGATGGCCGAGGAACTCCGGGTCCGGGATGAGGTGGACCGCAGAGTCTCGATCATCGCGAGCGCCGGAACCGGAACCGCCCCGACGCAGGACCCCAGCTGGCTGGAGCACGTCCGCGAGGCGCACGCCGAGCTCCGCTCGCTGGCCGGAACCGTCGCGGACCCACACCTGGCCCGGCAGCTGGAGATCATCGGCGACTACCTCTCACCCCCTGCGGCGGCCCGGGCGCTCCCGGTGGGCGCCAGGCTGGCCCGCCGGGAGCTGGACGTGCTGTCCCTGCTGGCGCTGGGCTGTTCTTACCAGGAGACCGCCGACCGGCTGGGGCTCAAGCCCGCCACGGTGAAGAGCTACCTGCAGAACGCGATGGCCAAGCTCTCCGTGCACAACCGGCTCGAGGCCGTGTCCGCGGCCCGCCGGCTCGGCCTCATCCCGTGAGAAAGGGGGCTGCCGGCGTCCGCCGTCAGCCCCCTTGGGTTCTGGTTCCTAACGTCGAGCCGCAGGGGCCGCGTCCGCCGCCGTCGCGGGTTCCGCCGCGGCGTGTACCGTGGCGCCCTCCAGTCCACGGTTCTCCCGGTTGGGCAGGGCGAGGCTGCAGAGGACGCTGAACACGCCGATCCCGGCGAGCAGCACCCCGACGGACCAGGCCCCGGAGGTCCCGGCCAGCTGGGCCGCGACCAGCGGCACGATGCCGCCGCCCACCACGCCGGCCAGGTTGTAGCCCATGCCGGCGCCGGTGTATCGGTACCGGGTCTCGAAGAGCTCGGGCAGCAGCGCCCCCGCCGGACCGTACGCGACGGCGAAGATCACCAGGGTGACGGTCAGCCCGACGCCGAAGGCCAGCACGGTGTTGGCGCTGAGAATCGGGAAGAGCACCAGCGACCACGGCACGGCGAGCAGGCAGGACGCGGCGATGACCTTCTTGCGGCCGAAGCGGTCCGAGAGGATGCCCGAGGCGAGGGTGGCGGCGGCGACAAACACGGAGGCGACCATGCCGGCACTGAGGACCTCCACCCGGCCCAGCTTCATGCCGGCGGGGCTGGTGGCGAAGCTGGTGAGGTAGGCGGTGCCCATGTAGAAGAAGGCGAAGAGCAGCGTCAGGGCGCCGCCGGCCAGGAGGATCTCCCGCGGCTGGCGGCGCAGGGACTCAAGGACGGGCAGGCGTGTGGTGGTTGCACTGGCGCGGGCCGCGTTCTTGAAGACGGGGGTCTCCTCGATGCTCAGCCGGACCCAGAGGCCCACCAGGACCAGGACGGCGCTGAGGACGAACGGGACCCGCCAGCCGATGGAGATGAAGGCCTCGGACTTGTCGCCCAGGGTGAGGTTGGTCAGCAGGAAGGTGCCGCTGGCCAGGAAGAAGGCCACCGAGGGGCCGATCTGCGGGAAGGACCCGAAGAGTCCCCGTTTGCCCTGCGAGGCGTACTCGGCCACCAGGAGGGTGGCGCCGGCCCACTCCCCGCCGACGGCGAGGCCTTGCACGAAGCGGAGCACCACCAGCAGGATCGGGGCGGCCACGCCGATGGTGCTCGCGTCCGGGATGAAGCCGATCAACACGGTGGCGGTGCCCATCATCAGCAGGGTGGTGATGAGGGTCTTCTTCCGGCCGATCCGGTCGCCGAAGTGGCCGAAGTGGCCGAACACGATGGCGCCGAGGGGGCGGGCGAAGAAGGCTACGGCGAAGGTGCCGAAGGAGGCGACGGTGCCGGCCGCGGCCCCGAGCGCGGGGAAGAAGACGACCGGAAAGACCAGCGCCGCGGCGGTGCCGTAGATGAAGAAGTCGTAAAACTCGATAGTGGTTCCGGCGAAGCTCGCGAACGCCACCCGGCGCAGTGTCTTGCGGCTTGGCGCCGCCTGCCGTCCCGCCGGGGAAATGGGTGTTGCTGAGGTCATGGCAATCTCCTTTGATGTCAGCCTCGAGGCACGCTGTTGTGACCTGGCTCACTGTAAGAAGATTTGCGGACCGCAAACTACCTCCTAAAAGAGGTAGTGCCGCGGACCCCTACACTGGATTGACCACCGGATTCCGCCCCCGCGACGAGCAGCCCAAGGAGAGCCGCATGGACTACGACGAATCGTTCTGGGACGAACGGTACCGGCAGCACGGCCTCCACGGTTCGGTCTGGAGCGGGCAGCCCAATCCCCAGCTCGTCGCCGAGGTGGCGGGGCTGGAACCGGGGTCAGCGCTCGACGTCGGGGCGGGTGAGGGGGCCGACGCCGCCTGGTTGGCCCGGCGCGGCTGGCGGGTCACCGCCGTCGACATCTCCTCCGTGGCACTCTCCCGCGCCGCCGACGCCGTGCGGGACGATCCGGCCGCGGCGTCCCGCATCACTTGGCAGCACGCGGACCTGACCGTGGCCCCGCCGCCGGCCGGGACGTTTGATCTGGTCACCGCCCAGTACCTTCACCTGCCGCCGGAGCAGCGCCCGGACGTGTACCAGCGCCTCGCGGCGTCGGTGGCGCCCCGCGGGACCCTGCTGATCGTCGGCCACCACCCCTCCGACCTGGAGACCACCGTCCGCCGGCCGTCCCTGCCCGGCCTGCTGTTCACCGCCGAGCAGATCGCCGCGGAACTGGACGGGGAGGACTGGGAGGTCGTCACCTGCGCGGCCCGGGCCCGGGCGGCCTCCGACGCCGAGGGCACGCCGGTAACGGTGCACGATGCGGTGCTGCGCGCGCGCCGGAGGCCCTGAGACCTTGCGGGCAAGGTCAGCGGGACAGTGCGCCGCCGGGCCCGAGGTCCCCGGAGCCTGAGTCACCGGAGCCACGGTCCCCGGCGTCTCGCCCGGACGAGCCGCTCCATTGTTCCCAGTCCCCCGGATTCACGGACGGCCTGCCCAGATGGTAGCCCTGGGCGGCAGCCATGCCGAGTGCGGTGACGGTCCGCAGTTCGGCGTCCGTCTCCACCCCCTCGGCCAGCAGGGATGCTCCAATCTCGGCCGCGAACCCCGCCATCGCGGCGCCCAGGGCACGGTGGGCGGTCTCCGTGTCGATGTCCCGCACAATGGCGCGGTCCAGCTTGATCAGGTCAGGGGTGAGCTTGATGATGTGCCGCATCGAGGCGAAGCCCGAGCCGGCGTCGTCGATGGCCACCCGCAGTCCCGCCGCCCGCAGCGGGGCGAGTGCGTTGGAGAGCGCGGCGTAGTCGTTGACCTCCTGGCGCTCGGTCACCTCGATCACCACCCGTGCGGGGGCGATGGGCGCCTGCCAGAGGACCTCGTGCACCTCGGGGTCGAGGCAGGCTTCCGGGGACAGGTTAAGCGCCACGTACAGCTCCGCCGGGAGGCGCCGGGAGGCGCGCAGCGCGGTGCGCAGCGCCAGCAGTTCCAGCTGCACGCCGAGCCCCACGGAGGAGGCCTGGACAAACCACGCCTCGGGTGAGGTTCCTTCGGAGGCGGGGAAGCGGCTGAGGGCCTCGACGCCGATCACCCGGCCGGAGGCGAGGCAGCGGATGGGCTGGAAGGCGGTGACGAGGCGGGCCGCGGCGAGCTGCTCGGAGACCCGGCGGCGGACCTGTTCGGTCTCGTACGCGGTGGATGGCAGGTCCTCGACGGCGCGCGCCATGCCTTCGAAGCCGGCGAGGTTACCGTCGTCGTCGAGGATTGCCTCCCCGGTGACCTCCATCAGGACGCCGGTGCCGTTGCGATGCCGGCAGACCAGCACCAGCCCGGTGAAGGTCCTGTCGTCCCCGGCCGACGGCTGGGTGCGCAACGCGGCGGCCAACTCCGACGGGTCCAGGACCAGCCCAATGGGGCTGCCGACCAGCTCCTCCGGTGCGTAGCCGGTGAGCTGTTCACACATCGGGCTGGAGAAGGTGATGGAACCGGTATTGTCGACGGCCCAGAGCCATTCGCGGCTGGCCCTGAGCATTGTGTGGACCTGCCGGGAGCTGCGGCTGGCCTGCAGACGCTCGGTGCGCCGCTGGCGGGTCAGGCGGACGGCGGAGTAGACGACGATCGGCACGAAGGAAAGCATCACCGCGTCGAGGACCCACTGCCAGCGCTCCGTGTCCCCCAGCGGCTCAATACCCAGCAGGGAGGGAATGCGTACCGCCAGGGCCAGGACCAGGTCGATGGTCACGATGAGGCCAAGCCACGCACCGGGCGGCAGCCCCATCCGGGTTTGCGGCCGTGACCGGTGGTGCACCTGATCCGGCTGCCTGACCATAGCTATGACGTCCCCTCCAACCCAAAAGTTGCGGCAATCTTGTCACATATAGGCAAGATTTCCGGAATGGCGCGGCCGGGTTCGGAAAACGTTCACCAACGCGGTCCGGCCTGACCCCATCGATGGCGACGGGCCGTCAGGCCGGATACGTGGTGTTAGGGCGTTTAGGCCAGCATGTCTTCGAGCTCGGCGGCGCTGATGGCGGCGGCGACGCCGAGGCTTGAGCGCTCGGCACCGGCCTGGTCCGCGGCACGGACGGCGGTGGCGAGGGCCGCCTGAGCGGCGTCCATCTCCCACTGCAGGCTCTCCAGCCGGCCGGAGGCGGCGCGGACGGCGGCCAGCGGATCCGCAACCGGGGCGACGTCCTGGCGGAAGCCGCACGGGCAGACCCACTCGCCCAGGCCGGTGTGGAACTGCGCCCAAGGCAGGGACGCATCCGGATCAGGCGACATGGTCATCTCAGCGCCGCAGTGCGACGGGGCTACGGACGAGGCGGTGCGCTCCTTGTCCTTCGGGGTGCCATGCCCGGCGAAGGACTCATCCAGGTTCACGGTAAAGTCAGCCACCGGGGCCTGGGTGGCCTTCGGGGCCGACGCCGTTCCGTCTGCCGCTGCGCCGCGGCCGGAGTCCGGTTCTTCGGAGGTCTTGCGTTCGATTACAGCAGTCATTCGATCCATCGCCTCTAGATAGCTAGCTAATTACCTAGCTAGACTATCTAGTTTTCTAACTTTGTCCAGCGGAGACGAGATCGGGGTGTTCGGCATCCACCGTATCAACCGCCTCGCGCATCCGCTGCAGGAAGAAGGTGACCGCTTCGGCCTGTTCCGGCGTCAGCGATTCGGCCACCTCGATCATGCGCTGGTGCATTTGGCTGAGCGTGTGCCGCACCTCTTCGTCGGCCCCGGGAGTGGGCCTCAGGATAATGGCCCGGCGGTCCACCGGATGCGGCTCACGGGTGACGAACCCGCCGCTCACCATCCGGTCCACCAAAGCCGTCATGGACGCCGACGTCATGCCCAGGCGTGCGGCAAGTTCCTTGGGGCGGATGCCATGTCCGGCCTTTTCGGCGTCGAGCAGGTAGCGCAGCGCCAGCAGGTCCGTCTCCCCCATGGCCATGGAGGAGCGGGTCCGGCGGCGCATGGCCGTCTCGGAGGCCCGGTATTCCCTGAGCGCATTCAAGACCCGCACGGCGGTGGCTCGTCGGCTCTCGTCGGGCGGGTACCAGTAACCTTCTCCGGTACCTAGAGGTTTCATTGCGAAATTCCTTGATCGCCTAGATGTACGACAGTCTAAGGAATAGATGGTATCCGAGATCGGCCGCGTGTTCCAGACCGTGCCGGCCCGCGCGTGTCCGGGAACGCGAAAGCCGCCCCGCGTGGGCTGCGGGGCGGCTTCGACCGCGGTGTGGAGAGTCGCGGTGTGGAGAGTCAGGTGTGGAGCGTCAGCGGTGGGTAAAGTCCGGCTGGCGCTTCTCGCTGAACGCCGCCATGCCCTCCTTCTGGTCTGCCGTGGCGAAGAGGGAATGGAAGATGCGGCGTTCGAACAGGACGCCCTGGGCCAGGCCCGTCTCGAAAGCCGCATTGACCGCCTCCTTGGCCACCATCGCAACCGGCTTGGATTTCGCCGCGATGACCTCGGCGGCCTTCAGGGCCTCCGCCACGACGTCGTCGGCGGGTACCACCCTGGAGACCAGCCCGGAGCGTTCGGCCTCGGCGGCATCCATCATGCGGCCGGTGAGGACCATATCCATGGCTTTGGCCTTGCCGACCGCACGGGTGAGGCGCTGAGAGCCGCCCATCCCCGGGATCACGCCCAGATTGATCTCCGGCTGGCCGAACTTGGCGTTGTCCCCGGCGATGATGATGTCGCACATCATGGCCAATTCGCAGCCGCCGCCGAGCGCGAAGCCGGAGATGGCGGCGATCAGCGGGATCCGCAGCCGGGTCAGGTCCTCCCAGCCGCGGAACCAGTCGGAGGCGTACATGTCCATGTAGTCCTTGGACTGCATCTCCTTGATGTCGGCGCCGGCGGCGAAGGCCTTGGCGGAACCGGTGAGCACGACGGCACCGACCTCCGGGTCGGTATCCATCGCGGAAACCGCCGCGACGACCTCGTCCAGGGTGGCTTTGTTCAGGGCATTGAGCGCCTGTGGCCGGTTGAGCGTCACGAGGCCCACGCGGCCGCGGCGCTCCACCAGGATGTTTGCGTAGTCGGTCATGCCTGTCCCCTCGGCTGTTCTGATTTGTCCCGGATGTCGGTGATGATGCCGGAGAAGTCCCGCCCGGCACCGCCTTCCGCGGCAAAAGTATCGTAGATTTCGGAGGCCATCGGTCCCAGCCGGGCGGCCACGCCGGTGCTCTCGAGGGCGTTCAGGGCCAGTTTCAGGTCCTTGGCCATCAGCGCTCCGGCGAATCCGGGCTGGTAGTCCCGGTTGGCGGGGCTGGTGGGCACCGGGCCGGGCACCGGGCAGTTGGTGGTGAGCGCCCAGCACTGCCCGGAGGCCGCTGACGCCACGTCGAAGAGGGCCTGGTGTGTCAGCCCGAGCTTCTCCCCGAGGACGAAGGCCTCGCTGACGGCGATCATGGAGATGCCCAGGATCATGTTGTTGCAGATCTTGGCGGCCTGGCCGGCGCCGTGGGCACCGCAGTGCACCACCCGCTTGCCCATCACCTCGAGCATCGGCCGCACGGCCTCAAAGTCATCCGGGTCGGCGCCCACCATGAAGGTCAGCGTCCCGGCTTCGGCGCCCACGACGCCGCCGGAGACGGGGGCGTCGACGGCCCGGTGGCCGGCCTCGACCGCCAGGGCCGAGGCTTCCCGCGCCTCGTCGACGTTGATGGTGGAGCAGTCCAGGAACATGGTCCCCGGCGCCGCCGCGGCCAGGAGACCGTCCTGCCCCGGCTGTCCCGGTCCGTCAGGGGTGCCCCGGTAGGCGTCCAGGAGGTGCTTGCCGCTGGGCAGCATGGTCAGCACGACGGCGGCCCCGGCGACGGCGTCCGCCGCGGTGTCCGCCGTGGCGATGCCGTGCGCCCGCGCCGCTTCCAGGGCGGCCGGGACGACGTCGTAGCCTGTCACCGTGTACCCGGCCTTGACCAGGTTCACCGCCATCGGGCCGCCCATGTGCCCAAGGCCCAGGAAGGCAATGGGGCCGATGGGCGCGCCTGGCTGCACCCCGCCGGTCGGTGTTTCAGACATTGTCGCGCTCCTTCGTCAGTTCCAGTTCGCGGTCGCCCAGCGGGGCGAAGCAGGCGTCGACGTCGGCGTCGCTCACCTCGTCCAGGCTGGCCGGCTGCCAGTGCGGGGTCCGGTCCTTGTCGATGACCTGGGCCCGGATGCCCTCGCGGAAGTCAGGTCCGTCCAGGAAACGGAGGCCCACCCGGTATTCCTGTTCCAGCGCGCCCGCCAGGTCCAGTCCGGCGGCGCGGCGCAGCGACGCGAGCGTGACCTTGACGGCCATCGGGGATTTCGTCTCGATGGTGTCCGCGACGTCGACGGCCTCCCCGCCGACGGTGCGAAGCCGGCGGACGATCTCCCCGGCGTCGTTCCCGGCGTAACACGCGTCGATCCACTCGCGCTGCGCGGCCAGCACCGAGGCCGGTGCAGGCTCGGCGACGCGGGCGACCGCGTCGGCCACTGGCCCGGTTTCCAGCGCGGCGGCGAGCTCGTCCAGCCGGTCCGACGGGACGAAGGTGTCCGCAAGGCCCAGGAAGATCGCGTCAGCCCCGTTCAGGTGGGCCCCGGTCAGGGCCGCATGAGTACCGGTCTCCCCCGGCGAGCGGGAGAGCAGGAACGTCCCGCCGACGTCGGGGACGAACCCGATGGTGGTCTCCGGCATGCCGGTGCGGGTCCGCTCGGTGACGATCCGGACCGAACCGTGCGCGGAGATGCCCACGCCGCCGCCCAGGACCAGGCCGTCCATGAACGCGATGTAGGGCTTGGGGTACTCCGCGATCAGCAGGTTGAGCCGGTACTCGACGGCCCAGAACTCCGCGGTGGCGCGGCCGGCGTCGGCCATGTCCCGGTAGATGGCCACGATGTCCCCGCCGGCGCAAAGTCCGCGGTCACCGGCGCCCCGCACCAGGACGGCGGCGACGTCGTCGTCCGTCGCCCAGTCGGTGAGCGTCTCCAGCATGGCCGCGGCCATCCCGGCGGTGAGTGCGTTGACGGCCTTGGCCCGGTTCAGGGTGACGACGCCGAGCCGGCCGCGGCGCTCGAACAGGACCTCTGCGGCCGGCTCAGTGGTTGCCCCGGCGGCCGCCTGCTCAGCCATCAGCTGCCTTCCGGCATCACGAAGCTGGCGCCCTGGCGGATGCCGGAGGGCCAGCGGGTGGTGACTGTCTTGGTCTTGGTGTAGAAGCGGAACGCGTCGGCGCCGTGCTGGTTGAGGTCGCCGAAACCGGAGGCCTTCCAGCCGCCGAAGGTGTAGTACGCGATCGGGACCGGGATGGGGACGTTGATGCCCACCATGCCCACCTGGACGCGGCTGGCGAAGTCGCGGGCGGCGTCGCCGTCGCGGGTGAAGATGGCCACGCCGTTGCCAAACTCGTGCTCGCTGCAGAGGCGCAGCGCCTCGTCGTAGCTCTCCGCGCGGAGCACGCTGAGGACCGGTCCGAAGATCTCTTCCCTGTAGATCGACATGTCCTTGGTGACGTTGTCGAACAGGGTGGGGCCCACCCAGAAGCCGCCCTCGTAGCCCTCCACCGCGAGGCCGCGGCCGTCGGCCAGCAGGGTGGCGCCGGATTCGACGCCGGCGGCGATGTAGCCCTCGATCCGTTCCTTGGCGGAGGCGGCCACGACGGGCCCGAAGTCGGAGTCCTTGGCCAGGCTGTGGCCCACCTTCAGATCGGCGATCCGCTCCTGCAGCTTGGCTACCAGTGCATCGCCGGTTTCCTTGCCGACGGGCACGGCGACGGAGATGGCCATGCACCGCTCGCCCGCGGAACCGAACCCGGCACCGATCAGGGCGTCCGCGGCCATGTCCAGGTCAGCGTCCGGCATGATCACCATGTGGTTCTTCGCGCCGCCGAAGCACTGGGCGCGCTTGCCGTGCGCCGCGGCGGTGGCGTAGATGTACTGGGCGATCGGGGTGGAGCCGACGAAGCCGATGGCCTGTACGCGCGGATCCTCCAGCAGCGCGTCCACCGCCTCCTTGTCGCCGTTGACCACGTTGAACACGCCGTCGGGCAGCCCGGCCTCGGTGAAGAGTTCGGCCAGCCGCAGCGGCACCGAAGGGTCCCGTTCGGAGGGCTTGAGGACGAAGGAGTTGCCGGCGGCGAGGGCGGGGCCGGACTTCCAGAGCGGGATCATGGCCGGGAAGTTGAACGGGGTGATCCCGGCGACGACGCCGAGCGGCTGGCGGAGCGAGTGGACGTCGATGCCGGTGCCGGCGCTGTCGGAGAACTCGCCCTTGAGCAGGTGCGGGGCCCCGGCGGAGAACTCCACCACCTCGATGCCGCGCTGGATGTCCCCTTTGGCGTCCAGGAAGGTCTTGCCGTGTTCGGAGGAGAGCAGGGTGGCCAGTTCGTCCATGTTCTCGTTCACCAGGTCCACGAACTTCAACAGGATCCGGGCCCGGCGCTGCGGGTTCATGGCCGCCCACTCCAGTTGGCCCTTCTCGGCGTTGGCCACGACGTTGCGGACCTCCTCCGCGCTGGCCAGCGGCAGCCGGCCCTGCACCTCGCCGGTGCAGGGATCGTAGACGTCGCTGAAACGACCGGACGTGCCGTCGACGTGCTGGCCGCCGACGTAATGGGAAAGCTCACGAACCATGAGGGAATGCTCCTTTGCATGTGACCTAGATCATCTCGAACCCGAATATACTCGGACTTCCTAGTAATCTCCAGAGCCTCCGCGGGCCGCGCTGCGGCGTCGTCGGGCGCCCCGCCCCGCCCCCGCCGTCGGCCGCATTGGGTAAGTTAGGGTCTGTGAAGATTGCTACCTGGAATGTGAACTCCCTCCGTGCCCGCGCCGACCGTGTGGAGGCCTGGCTGCAGCGCAACGACTGCGACGTGCTGGCCATCCAGGAAACCAAGTGCAAGGACGAGAATTTCCCCTGGGAGCTCTTTGAGCGCATGGGCTACGAGGTGGCCCACTTCGGCCTTAGCCAGTGGAACGGCGTGGCCATCGCCTCCCGGGTGGGCCTGGACGACGTCGAACGCACCTTCATGGACCAGCCCGCCTTCGGCAAGGGCGGCAAGGATGAGACGCAGGAGGCCCGCGCGATCGGCGCCACGTGCGGCGGCGTGCGGGTCTGGAGCCTCTACGTCCCCAACGGCCGCGCCCTCGACGATGAACACATGCCCTACAAGCTCAGCTGGCTGGACACGCTCCGGTCCCACGCCGAGGGCTGGGTCAAGGCGGACCCGGCCGCACAGATCGCCCTGATGGGTGACTGGAACATCGCCCCGCGCGATGAGGACGTCTGGGACATCGACTACTTCCGCTCCGCGGGTCTCACGCACGTCAGCGAGCCCGAGCGCGCCGCGTTCCGCGCTTTCGAGGACGCCGGGTACACCGACGTCGTCCGCCCGCACACCCCCGGCCCGGGCGTCTACACCTACTGGGACTACACGCAGCTGCGCTTCCCGAAGAAGGAAGGCATGCGGATCGACTTCGTCCTGGCCTCCCCCGCGCTGGCCGCCCGCGTCACCGGCGCGGCGATCGACCGCGAGGAACGCAAGGGCAAGGGCGCCTCCGACCATGCGCCCGTGCTCGTGGACCTGGCCGACTGATGACCGGGCGCCGGGGAACCGCGGGACAGCGATGACGGGCAACCTCTACCGCGGCCAGGCCGGGTTGCCGTTCTCCTCGGCGCTACGCGTCTACGAGCCCTTGGAGGCCTTCCCCGCCGCGCAGCGCGAGGCCCTGCAGCAGGCCGGCGAGCGGGGCGAGACCCGTGCGGCGGTGGAAAACGCCGAACTGCAGGCCTCCCTGGGGCGGATCACCCGGGCCGACGGGGATCCCTTCCCCACCGGGCAGACGGACCTGGTGCGCGTGCTGGCGGTCACCGCCTCCGGTGCCGCGCCCCGCGGCGCCGGGAGCCTCGACGGCGGCGCCGCGGCCGCCTCC